>CAMLPA010000078.1 GCA_946481605.1 uncultured Flavihumibacter sp.
GCTACCACATAATCAGCTCCGGAGAAATCTTTGATGAATTTGGTACAGACCGTGCGCGATTCATCCCAGAAACCCGCGTTAAAAGCGGGCTGTCCGCAGCAGGTCTGGTTTTCGTTGTACAATACATTACAACCTGCTTTTTCCAGCACTTTGGCCATGTTGAAGGCCGTTTGTGGGAAAAGCTGGTCAACGAAGCAGGGAACAAATAATTGAACGTTCATCGTTTGGTAATTGGTTGACGCCCCGTGTAGAGGGCATATATGGCATCAATGCGCTTTTCAACGCGCAAAACTTTTCTGCAAGGCGATCATTTTGATCGCCGTAATAGCGGCTTCTTCTCCTTTATGGCCGTGCTTTCCACCGATCCTTTCTTCCGCCTGCTCCTGGTTGTCTACGGTAAGGATACCGAAGATGGAAGGCGCCGGCAAGGTAAGGTTCAGTTGCACCACACCATCGGTAACGGCTTTGCATACATAGTCGAAATGCGGCGTATCACCACGGATTACCGTACCCAGCGCTATAAACGCTTTTGGGCGGGTATCCCTGTATTTGTGCGCATCCCAGTAAGCGCGGATCGCGAAAGGTATTTCGAAGGCCCCGGGAACATTGATCGTAACAATAGAACCGGTGCCCTGTTCCTCCAATACTTTCCTGCATCCTTTTTCCAGTTCATCCACTATGGCCGCGTTCCATTCGGTGCGGACGATAACAATACAGGCATCCTCTAAAGGGATGCCTGCGGGGATATGCAATAAGTTGCTGTTGCTTACGGTTGCCATCAATTGTATTGATTAGTTGATCTCACCCAAACGCGCGAGGTATTTGTCGATATCGTAACCACGTTGTGTATTGGGGTATTTTTCCTTGATCTTTTTGTATTGCTCGGCAGCTTCTTTGTTCTTACCCAGTGATTCCAGCAGGTAACCTGCACGGAAAAGGTATTCGGAAGAGAAGTATTCGTCTTCTGCGAAAGCGGCGCCCGCTTTTTTATAGTAATCCACGGCTTCTTCTTTTTTACCGAGTTCTGCGGTGGCATCTCCGAGCAAACCGAGTGCGCGGGACTTCATCACGTCGGAAGAAGTACTGAAATCTTTCAGGTATTTGGCGGCATTGGTGAAATCACCAAGTCCGAGATAGCAGGCACCGGCATAATAATGCGCGAGGTTAGCCGCGTCGGTACCGCTGTGTTTGTCGATTACTTTCAGGAAACCGAGGTTGATGCCGTCTCCGTTCAATGCTTTGGACAGGGAATCCTGACGGAAGTAATCTTCCGCTTTAAACATGGCTTCCGCGGCTTTCTCTTCTTTGGGAATTTGTACCAGGTTTTTGTAACCGAAATATCCGCCTATTACCACGATCACGGCTATGCCTGCGATCATGATTTTTTTGCTGTTCTTCTCCCAGAAACCGATGGCCCTCGCTTCAGCGTCGGGTGTTACGGGTGGTGTATTTGGAGTAACGGGAGTAGTCTGTTCACTCATGAGTTCTGAATTGAAATTTGTGGGGTTGAATTAGTCGGTGATGAAAGGATAATCTTCCTGAACGTAAACATCTTTCAGCAGTTCATCATCGGCGGGCCATGGAGATTCTTCCGCGAATTTCACCGATTCTTCCACCTGTGCGTTCACGCGATCGTTGATGGCGTTGATCTCTTCCATTGTGGCGAACTTATTGTCCATAATGGTTTTCAATACTGCTTCGATGGGATCTTTCTGCTTGTATTCTTCCACTTCATCTTTGGTCCTGTATTTCTGGGGATCGGAGATGGAGTGACCTTTATAACGGTAGGTTTTGATCTCGAGGAGCGTTGGGCCTTCACCAGCACGGGCGCGTTTTACGGCGCGGGCCACGGCTTCGTGAACGGCTTCCGGACTCATCCCGTCGATAGAATCGGCGGGCATATCGTATGCGTCGGCCAGTTTATAGATATCCACCACATTGGAGGTACGTGCAACGGAGGTTCCCATTGCATAGTGGTTGTTTTCGCAGATAAAAATAGTGGGGAGTTTCCACAGCATGGCGAGGTTAAACACCTCGTGCAGCATACCCTGACGGGCGGCGCCATCACCGAAGAAAGCGAGGGAAACATTGTCGGTACCGAGGTATTGTTCCGCAAAGGCGAGACCAGCGCCAGTTCCAATTTGTGCACCTACGATACCGTGGCCACCGAAGAATTTGTGTTCTTTGCTGAAGAAGTGCATACTACCCCCCTTTCCTTTGGCGCAACCTGTGGCTTTGCCATACAGTTCGGCCATGCAGGAGTTGGCGGATACACCTTTAGCGAGCGCCAGACCGTGATCGCGGTAACCCGTTACGAACGGATCACCCGCCTGGGTGGCGGTCATGCAACCGGCCGCAATAGCTTCCTGGCCGATGTAGGCGTGGAAGAAACCGCGAATTTTTCCTTGCATCTTATACATTTCCTCTGCTTTCAGTTCAAAGTTCCTGATCAGCAGCATTAACTCGTACCAGTACAGATAGGTCTCTTTTGAAAACTTTGTTGCCACGTTGCTAAAAATTTGAGGGGCAAATATAAGGGGGAAAGTTTAAAGTTCAATGGGAACGCATTTTTACACGGCAACTTTGGCCGCTGCAATTGCTTACTTTTGCGGTTCGATGACCATTCATTCCATCCGATTGTTACAATTCAAGAACCATGCTTTGGGCGAATACCGTTTTCCCGCCCGGATAACGGGTATTTGCGGCCCCAACGGTTCTGGGAAAACCAACCTGCTCGATGCCCTGTATTTCCTGAGTTTTACGCGCAGTTACTTTACCAAGACCGATGGCGCCAGTGTACAACATGGTTGCCAGGGCTTCCGGATTGAAGCGGAATACGGACTGGCAGAAGATGCCGGGAAAGTATCGGTGGTGCTGCGCGAAACGGGTAAAAAAGAAGTAGCAGTAGATGCGGAAGTTTATACGCGGGTATCTGAACACATCGGTCGTTTTCCTGCCGTGATGATCGCTCCGGATGATGTGGAGCTGATTACTGGCGGAAGCGAGGAAAGAAGGAAGTTCACCGACAGCCTGCTTTCCCAGTTGAACCCCGAATACCTCCGGCAACTGATGTTGTACAACAAGCTGATCCAGCAACGCAACAGCCATTTGAAACAGATGGGCGAACAGAAAGTACCGGATAACGGTCTGCTGGAAGTGTACGATCACCAACTGGCAGCCCCCGCTAACCATCTGTTTGAAAAAAGAAAATCGTTCTTCGAAGATTTCGCCCCAAGGGTGAACCGGTTGTATAACGATATCTCGGGCCACAAAGAAGTGATCGGCATCACGTATACCAGTCCGTTGCAGCAGGATAGCATGGAAACGATTCTGCAGAAAAACCTGCAACGAGATATGTTCCTGCAACGCACCAGCTCCGGCATTCACCGCGACGAACTCGTTTTCACCCTGGGGGAGAAGCCTTTCAAGCAGGTAGCTTCGCAGGGGCAGCGGAAAAGCCTGCTTTTCGCCCTCAAACTCGCGGCCTGCGAAGTGTTGCGCGAACAAAAAGGGTTCCCTCCCCTCCTGTTGCTGGACGACGTTTTCGAAAAACTGGACCAACAAAGAATGCAGAACCTGCTGAAAAAAGTTTGCGTATTGCAGGATGGACAGGTATTCATCACCGATACCCACCGGGAACGGCTCGAAAATACATTGAAAGTGCTGTCAGTGAATTACGCCATCATCCAGTTATGATGGAAGATTGAGGACGACAAACCGCTCACAGAATTCCGGCGATGCATTGTAAACCGCTTCAATAAAATCAGGCCCATATTCCGCGTAATAAGGCAATACATTATCGGTGCGTTCCTGGAGGTTGCCGTTGGGAAACAGTTTTGCTTTTACCGCTGCGTACTGGCGCGCGAATTCGTTGTGCTTGCGTTTCTCCGCACGGATGATTTTTTTCTGTAACGCCTCCAGTTTCTGGGTGGCTTTTATTTCGAGCGCGGTGATGTGTTGCACCAGGGTGGGGTCTACGGCAGCAGCAGTTGTACTGATCTGTTTGTACAGTGCCGTGATCGAGGCTATTTCACCTTCAATGTCCAGTTTTACCTGCGCTTCGCTGATGGCCTTCTGCGCCAGCACCTCATGTTCCGCGCGGAAAAGTTGTGCTATGGTAATGCCATTTTTCTGCATTTTATCCTGCACCTGTTTCGGTACAACAAGGAAGGAGTTGCGCAGCAGCAATACCGGGAATGGCACTCTGAAGGCTTCAAACAGCGCTTTGTATTCCAGCCAGTAAGCAAGCTCCCCGCCCCCGCCAATAAAAGCAATATTGGGTAAGATGGTCTCCTGCATGAGGCCCCGGAGGATCACGTTGGGACTGAATTTTTCCGGGTGTTTCTCCAATGTTTCCAGCAGTTGTACTTCGGTCCAGTAAATATTGGTGTTGAGCACGTGCCACCTGTCGTTTTCTTCCTTCACAATGCGTTCACGCTGCTGGTGATCGAGGTAAAACAGGTTGATTTCCCGTGGCTGCGCCTGTACCTTAAACCCATCCTGTTCGAGCTTTTCAATGGTTTCCCCCACAATACCGGAAGGTTTTTGTTGCAACAAATCTTCTTTAAAAACCGGGAGCATCTGTTTTTTAAAAACAGCGTTATCGGGGATGAAAACCACCACGCCATATTGCTGAAAAAGCGCGTGCACCAATTTGAATGTGGCCGTTTGAATAGAATCTGATTCTAGGTAACATTCTTTCAACAGCGCAATCAGTTCCTTTCCGTGCGGGAATACTGATAATCTTCCGCTCAACTGGTCGATCAATGGTTCCAGGCCCTTTGGCTGCATTCTGCCCACAGCCCCGGTTTGAGTAGTGTTCCAAACCAGCTTATCGCCATCAACGAAGATTTTTCCCAGTTCATCGAGATCAGCATCTTCGCTGCCCATATAATAAACGGGCACAAAATTATACTGGGGGAACCAGGTTTTGGCGGCGGCGGCCAGTTTAACGGTGTGCAGTATTTTATAAACAAAGTAGAGGTACCCTGTGAAAATATTAGGTTGGTGCGCGGTAGTAATCGTGAAAGTTCCGGGTTCGCGGAGCAGTTCTATATTACGGTTTACAACTTCAGAAGTCGCAACAACTTTGTATTGGTCTGATAATGCATCTGCCAGCAACAGGCGCTCCTGCTTAAACTGCAGCCGTTCTCCGATAGCGGCCTCCAGCCCTTCCCTATCTGGTGTATGGGTAAAATAAGGGCGCAACTTTTCGTTGCCTTCCGCATAGTTTGTAACGATTTCAGAAAAAAAGCCTGTTTCCTTAAGTTCCAGTTCCTGCCTTGTACATTCCATTGCGGTAGCTGCTGTTACGGGTGATACATTTATGCTGTGGTAACCACTTCGCCTTCCAGGTCGTAATCGTAGGCTTTGCTGATCTTCACCTGCACGAATTCGCCTGGTTTCAGGGGCTTCGCGCTTTGAATGATCACTTCATTGTCTACTTCCACACTGTCAAATTCCGTTCTTCCGATATACCTTCCGGCTTCTTTTTTGTCAACGATCACTTTGAAGGTTTTCCCCAGTTTTTCCTGGTTCTTTTCGTAAGAAATCTCCTGCTGCACCTCCATAATCTCCTGGGCGCGGGCCTCTTTTTCTTCGGAAGAAAGTGTGTCCTCCAGTTCGTAAGCGGAAGTACCTTCTTCATGCGAATAGGTGAAGATACCCACTCTTTCAAAACGGTGCTTTTCGAGGAACGACTTTACATCTTCCACGTCCTGCCTGGTTTCCCCCGGGAATCCGGTGATGAGCGTGGTTCGTAAACAGATATCAGGAATTTTTGTTCGGATCTGATCAATCAGTTCTTCCATATCCCGTTGGGTGATCTGCCTTTTCATCGCTTTCAACATATTGTCGCTGGCGTGTTGCAGCGGCATATCGAGGTAATTGCAGATGTTCGGACGTTCTTTCATCACATCCAGTATTTCCAGCGGGAATTTGTGCGGGTAAGCATAATGCAGGCGGATCCATTCCAGTCCTTCCACATCGGCGAGGGCGTGCATCAGTCGGGGAAGGTCACGTTTTTTATAGATATCCAGGCCATAATAGGTAAGTTCCTGTGCAATCAGCATCACTTCTTTCACGCCTTTCCGCACCAATCCTTTCGCTTCTTCCACCAATTGTTCGATGGGTTTACTCACGTGTTGTCCGCGCATCAGCGGGATGGCACAGAAAGAACAGGTCCTGTTGCAGCCTTCGGATATTTTTAAATAGGCATAATGTTTCGGCGTGCTCAACAAGCGTTCGCCTACCAGTTCCGCCTTATAATCTGCTTCGAATTGCTTCAGTACCATCGGGAGTTCCATGGTACCGAAAAATGCATCCACTTCCGGTATTTCTGTTTCCAGGTTCTGTTTGTAGCGTTCGCTGAGGCAACCGGTAACATATACTTTATCCAATTTACCCTTCCTTTTCAATTCCACCTGATCGAGGATGGTATTGATGGATTCTTCTTTCGCTTTATCGATGAAACCACAGGTGTTCACGATAACTATATTGTGGTCCCTTTTTTTGTTTTCGTGCACCACATCAATATCGTTGGCCATGAGCTGGCCACTCAGTACCTCACTGTCCACCATATTCTTTGAACAGCCCAGTGTAATGATGTTTACCTTGTCTTTCCGCAGCGTTTTTGTCTTCATAATAAGTGTGCAAAGGTAACAAAAGATGTGTACGGATCATTTCTGGCATTAATTTTGGCAATGCATTTTCTGAACTAAATGTTAAACCGATGAAAAAGTTATTTGTAGCCGCGGCTTTCCTGCTGGGCATGGGTATTTCCGCCGCACAGGCACAGAGTGGCAGTATGGGTTCAAGTTACCAGACGGCTTTAGGGGTGAAATTCTATCCCGGAGCACTTTCCATTAAGCATTTTGTAGGTGAGAACAGGGCCGTGGAAGGATTGGCCAGTTTCTGGCGTTATGGTGCCAGAATTACAGGTTTATATGAAATCCATGGCGATATCAACGGCGCGCCAGGACTGAAATGGTACGTAGGACCAGGTGCGCACATCGGGTTCTGGAACGACCGCGGCCGCAGGTATTATTACGACGGTCCACGCGACGGCGGCGCTTATTTTGGGGTAGATGGGGTACTCGGCCTCGATTACAAAATAAATGGCGCTCCGATTAACCTGAGTATAGACTGGCAACCCAGTTTTTCTTTCGGAACGGATCATTCCGGGTTTGATGGCGGATGGGGTGGTTTTGCGGTAAGGTATACGTTTTAGTTGTTTCCGCAGGAATATTTTTTCTCGCAAAGGCGCGAAGGCGCAAAGGAGCATTCTTAATTCTCATGAATATTTTCTTAAATAGAAAGCGGGTGTATATTAATGATACACCCGCTTTCTATTTATCCGGTTGTTCCAGAATAAACGTGCCACTTTGCGCCTTCGCGCCTTTGCGAGCCACTAAATCACAAACCCATTCGGAATCACCGCCCCTTTCTTAATCACGATAATACCATCTTTTATCGTGTACAGCGAGTGATCCGCATCTTCGAGGTGCGGTCCCCCATTGATGCGAACATCATCTCCTATGCGGCAGTTCTTATCTACGAGGGCATTCTTGATGAAGCAACGGTTGCCGATGCCCATTAGTGGGATGCCATTTTTATTGGAGTGTTCAATTTCCTCCAGGGTCTGGTAGTAATCGTTCCCCATGATGTAACTGCTTACAACAGTGGTACCGTATCCGATACGGGAGCGTATGCCAGCCAGACAGTGCTCCAAACGCGAGGCATTAATAATACAACCTTCAGCGATGATCGTTTTTTCGAGGGTCGTGCCACTTATTTTGGAGGGAGGCAACATCCTCGCCCGGGTATATATGGCGCGGGAATTATCAAAAAGATTGAATTCAGGAAGATCCTGTGTTAGGCCGAGGTTGGCTTCAAAGAAGGAATAGATGTTTCCGATATCGGTCCAGTACCCATCATACTGGTAACTGATTACCGCATGTTTTTCGAGGGATTTTGGAAGAATTTCCTTGCCAAAATCTGTATCATCCTTAAACGTATCAGTGAGCATTTCCACGAGCAGCTTCTTGTTGAAAATGTAAATCCCCATGGAAGCGAGGTGACTTCTGCCCTGCAATTTCATTTTTTCACCGGTGTCGCTGGCCCACTGCGCGAGCAGTTCTTCCCCTTTCGGCTTTTCAATGAACGAGGTGATCCAGTTATCGCTGTCTGTTTTGAGGATGCCGAAATCAGAAGCTTCTCTTTTGGCCACGGGAATGGTGGCAATGGAGATGTCTGCATTGTTGTTGATGTGGTTCTCCAGCATCTCATTAAAATCCATCTGGTAAAGCTGGTCGCCGGAAAGGATGAGGATATAATCTGCTTCGTGTTGCTGGAGATGGCGTAGCGATTTCCGAACCGCATCGGCCGTTCCCTGGTACCAGGACGGGTTATCCGGCGTTTGTTCAGCGGCGAGGATATCCACGAAAGCGCTGCTGAAAATACTGAAATGATAGGTATTCTTAATGTGTTTATTGAGGGATGCGGAGTTGAACTGGGTAAGCACGAACATGCGGGTGATGCCCGAGTTCATACAGTTGGAAATGGGAATGTCCACCAGGCGGTATTTACCTGCGATGGGAACGGCTGGCTTGCTTCGCGTTGCTGTAAGCGGGTAGAGACGGGTTCCGGCGCCGCCGCCCAGGATTACAGCCAGGACAGATTTACTCATACTATGGTATTTGATGCTGAATGGCTCAGCTTATTATGGATTGATATACGTTACAATATTGTTCTGCACTTTTGTCCCAACTGAAATCGAGTTTCATCATATACTCCCTTACCTTTCCCAGTTGCTCTTTGTTTTTATACAAATCCAGTGCCCGGTACATGGCGTGTGTCAATTCCCCAACAGTGGCTTCGCGGAACCGGATGCCATATCCCTGGTGGTCGCCGATATCGATCACGGTATCACGGAGTCCACCGGTATCCCGTACCAGCGGAACGGTGCCGTAACGCATGGCGTACATCTGGTTCAATCCGCAGGGCTCTACCCTGCTGGGCATCAGAAGGAAGTCGGCTCCGGCATACATCTGGTGACTCAGCGTTTCGTTGTAGCCGATGAATACGTTGTAATCGCCGGCATACTTCTCTTTTAACTCCAACAACCTGCTTTCCACCCAGGGTTCGCCACTCCCCAGCACCAGGATGCTCATATTTCTTCCTATATAATAGAATGCATCTTCAATGGCACCAGGCAACAGATCAGCAGCCTTCTCCCCCACCAGCCTACCGATAAATACAAACAAAGGCTTCTGAGGGTTCAGTCCAAACACTTCACAAAGTGTTTTTTTGTTGCCCAACTTACCCTTA
Source organism: uncultured Flavihumibacter sp. (assembly GCA_946481605.1). The sequence continues at coordinate 9,328 of CAMLPA010000078.1, forward strand.
GCCATACCCGAAATATTGTAATGGTCCTGCAGATAGGTATCGGTTGCGGGATCCCATATCTTATCATCAATACCATTCAGTATGCCAACACTTTTCCCTCTTTCCGCGCGGAGCAGGGATTCCAGGCCGTTCGCTGCACCCTGTAACTCTTCCAGGTAACTCCAGCTAACCGTAGTAACGCGACTGGCACATTTGATGCCGCAGGCAAGCGGATTGATGGTATTGTTCCAATCCAGCATCCCCCATTTCCAGGGATCATACGGCGGAATAAGGTGTTGCCTGTCCCAGCCAAACCAGCCTTGGTACTGCGCATTGTGGATGGTAAGTACCGTTGGTATGGCAGCAAGATGCCGGTAAGCGTAGCAATGCTGGAGCATGAAAGGGATAAGCGCGGTGTGGTGATCGTGCACATGCACTACATCGGGGCGGTGATTCCACCTCGATATCCAGTCACAGAAAGCGATCTGGAAAGAAAGGAACCTTTCGGTATCGTCGTAATAACCGTAGATGCGTTCCCGATCGAGCAGTCCGTTTACATCAATCAGGTATAAATCGAAGCCGAGTTTATTGTTCTTTTCCTTGATGACACTGTAGTGGAAGGAATTATTCCCCATATAAGCGCCACCTTCATGCACCAGTTCCCATTCATTTTCATAGAGAAATTTTGTGCGGTACATGGGCATCACCACTTTGGCGATATGCCCGGCGGCATTGAGGTATTTGGGCAGGGCGCCCACCACATCTCCCAATCCCCCGGCTTTGGCCACGGGATAACATTCTGCACTAACATGTATGATTTCCATCCTTAAAATTGTTGACGTTCAGTTCCCGCCATCAATTTAAGGAAGCTATTTCTATTTACCGAAAAAAAAGCAATAAAAATGATATCTTATTTACTGGCATTCAATCCATTCATTCTTCCGGCACCGATGTAATGAGATTTCCAGTAAGCCTCATCAAGGTCAGAAATCATCACACCACTTGAAGTGGAGGCATGCACGAATTTATTGTTCCGTAGGTACACCCCAACGTGCGCTATGGCTCCCTTCCGCCTTGCGGAGAAAAACACCAGGTCGCCTTCTATAAGGTCATCCCGTTTTACGGGCAATGTGGCATCGTGTTGTTCCCTGCTGGTGCGGGGTAAGGATAGCCCGTAGACGGAAGACGCGAAGAATACGGTAAAAGCGGAGCAATCGATACCCGATTTAGTGGTGCCGCCCATTCTGTAAGGCGTTCCGTACCATTCTTCGATGAAAGGAATTGCGGGATGATTCGAGAGTTCTTCCACCGGAACATCCATCAGAATACCGTATTTAAACTGGAGGGAACTGCTGGTTTCAATATCGGCCAGCCCCGTGTTTTTACGGATATTGGGTTTCTCCGCTTTATATGCTGTCAGTTTCTGATTGTTCGTGGTGGATTCCTGCTCGATGGTAATGTCGAGGAATTTAGGTGAATGGCCAGAGGAAGTAGTTGCGTTCTGACCGGTTCCTTTTGCTACACGGGCGGTTCCGCATCCTGTCAATGCAATGCCGGCCGCAATAAATATGCTCAGGTATTTCAAAAGACTGATTTTAAAATTCACATTCGGTTAGCAAGAACCGTGCAAATATAGG
>CAMLPA010000079.1 GCA_946481605.1 uncultured Flavihumibacter sp.
CTCTTCTTCATAAGTTCAATCTTTAATGTTGTAAGAAGGCGGTTGGTTACTGCCAGCCTTTATTTTGTTGCAGTGCGCTGAATTTGAGTGTTTCATCGTACGGAATGGGGCCATGGTTCATAAATGGCTGGAATACACGATCCTGCACTTTAAAGTAATTATAGTTTCCGTTTTGAATGCTCACCCCTTTTACGGCTTCTGTCAGGTTCGCGTTCCACCTGCGCAGGTCCCAAAACCTGAACCCTTCAAAACAAAGTTCTATCCGCCGCTCATTTCTTATCAGTTCACGCATGGCTTCTTTATTTGCCTTTGCCGCTTCGAGGTAAGGATCCGCGTTTGAAACGCCAATACCGGCTCTTGTGCGGATGGCCTTAATTACATCATAAGCTGAGAAGGCGTTGTCTCCGATTCCGGTAGGCCCCCATGCTTCATTAGCGGCCTCTGCGTAAATCAGCAATATTTCGGTGTACCTGATATGTGGTTTATAGTGGCGTTGGTTGTTGGGAGAATTGGGGTTCAGGTTTACGTCCTGGCGCAACAACTTCTTCAGGTAATAGCCTGTTCTTGTGGATGTTGGTTCTTTGTTCAATCCGTCACGAGTAGTACCGTCAGCGGTAGTATTGATAACGCTGGATCCTGGTCCTGCGGTACCTCCGTTCACAAGAATAAATGTGCGTAAACGAGGATCTCTGTTGGCGTAAGGATCAGCGGGGTTATAACCGCTGTTGGGATCTGAAATCGGATAGCCGTTCAACATGGGAAAGGCATCTACCAGGTTTTGGGTGGGATTAATTCTTCCGTTGCCTTGTAGAGTTGGGGGGAAATTGGCCTGCTCCAGGTCCCTGTTGTCGCCATAATTATTACGCCATAATACTTCGGGAGGATTTGCACCATCCTTAAGGTTTGTGATCTCGGTAGTATTGGCATACCATGTAACCCCATTGGGAGCGATGGTACTTCCCAGGCCACCCTTCAGCGCTATTACAGCCCCTGCATAGTTTGCGGCCTGGGCCCAGGTAGTAGTGTTACCAGCGGCATAGGCAGGGCTTGCAGCCAGCAGGGCGGCCTGGGCTTTGATGCCCCTTGCGATACGTCCTGTGAGAAATCCACGGAAAGCGGAGCCGAATACACGCTCATACTGAGGTTCGGTGATTGAACCATATTTAGCGGGGATCTGGCTTGCGTTGGAAATGTCTTCATAATCGAGCGGCAAAGCTTCGATGGCCACATCAAGGTCGCGGTATATCTGCTGCATGCATTCTTCAAATGTAGCCCTTGGTTTATTGAAATCTGATTGTGGCGTTTGTGCTTCCAGCAACAGCGGAACACCAAGCAACCTGCCATCATTGGCAACACCCGCATGCGCTTGCAACAGGTGGTAGAAGAACAAGGCCCGCAGCCCGTGTGCTTCTCCTTTAAACCGCCGTGCGAACAAATCGCTCACCACCTCATCCGATGCCCACTTTACTTTATCCACTTCATTGAGCATAAGATTAATATACTGTATAGCGGCGAAACTGTTGGTCCATTGGCTGGCCGGATTGTTGGCAGAAGTCCACTGTCCCAATGCGATCCTCAGGTACGCGTTGGTGGGGTCATTGCTTACGGCATCATCAGTTGCAACGTCGTTAAACGACCAGCCGTTTGTTGGCATACGGTTATAGCCGTTGAGTAAAAGTCCATAAGGAAACAGCGCGTCACTCGGAAGGTACTCTTCCAGCAACTGCCGGTTGTTCACCTGCGCCGGTTCTATAAGATCCTTACATCCGGATAGAACGAAAACCGCGGCTACAAGTATTGAAAATATTTTGTTCATTTCTTGAAAATTTATTGGTGATAACTGCCGGAATTAGAACAATGCTTTGATGCCCAGGTTATAGAACCTTGTTTGCGGAGCACTTCCTACGTTTGTTTCCATCAGTCTGCGTTCTTTCGCAACGGTAAGTAAGTTGAACCCGTTCATGTACAAGCCAAGCTCACGTACGAAAGCTTTACTTTTCAGCAAACCTGTAACATCATATGACACCTGCACTTTTCCCAGATCAAACCTGTTGGTGCTGTACATCCAAAAGTCTGAAGTACGAAGGTTATTGTCGGCTGCCAAACTTGTAAGCCTAGGGTAAGTAGCTGTGTGTTTGGTAGCTTCCGTCCAGCGGTTGCGTACTTCAACAGAGTATTTATCTTCCCCGTCAATCCAGAAATAAGAACTGTTCTTCAAAGCGTAAGCACCCAGTCTTGCTACTCCAAGAGCAAAAAATGTAAATCCTTTCCAATTGGCTGTAATGTGCAGACCTCCGGTGAAGGGAGATCCGGACCATCCACCGCGTCCCAGAAACACCTCATCACGCTCATTCACCAAACCATCGCCATTCTGATCTTTGTACTTAATATCGCCGGGCTTAACCGGGCCAAGCGCTGCCTGAGAAGGAGAATTATTGATATCATCCTGATCCATAAAGAATCCTTCGCTCTGAAATCCCCAGATACCGTCAATTGGCCTTCCAGCCCTGTACCTGTAAGCATCGGCCTCATCAAATATAGGTTCAGCGCGTTGTGTGGCTTTCGTATCATAATAGGTGGCGTTTACCCCTACCGACCAGTCCACCTCTCCCAGGCGTTTGCTGTAAGTAGCGCTGAAATCAAAACCAATACGTTTATCTTCATTGTAATTGATGTGCGGGATAAAGGAAGACACCGGCCAACCAGTAGTAAAGTAGGAAGGATAAAGCACAGCAGGTTGAATAACGATTCCCGTCATTCTGTTTACGAAAAAGTTACCACCTAACCTAAGGGACTTGTTAAAGAACAATCCGTCCAGTCCAAAAGTAATTTCCTCTCTTTTGGGGAAAGTCAGATTGGGGTTATCTCCTCTCCGTGATTCTGTTGCCTGTACACCCGTACCATCTTTCCAACCGAACCATGATCCATCCACCGCGTAATATCCCTGATAAGTATAATAATTGGCGATGTCAAGGTCTGTATGTATGATACCGGCAGAAGCAGTAAATTTCAATTCATCTACCACTTTTGAGTTGGCAAGGAATTTTTCTTCGCTCAGGCGCCATCCGAGTGCCACTGTGGGAGAGATTGCTTTCCTGTTCGCCTCAGGCAGTTTAGCGGAATGAATGAGCGCTCCGCTGAAATCAGCATAGTACTTATGGTCGAAATTATAGCCCACCTGAAGGCCCAGGTTCGCATTGCTTGTTCTGTGGTAAACGGAAGATTCAGACAGTTGAAAACCATTTACGATGAACATGGAAGACACATGGTGTTTTCCACTGAAAGTATTGTTGTAATTCAGTTGCGCAGTTGCAGCGATGGTTTGCCTGTACCAGGAATTGCTCACATTCTGCTGGCCATTAACCTGGTCCTCGCCGTATTTGTCCAGCCTGGTCATCCTGTCGACACCATCGAAATTGTTCCAGATTGCTTCATAAACTGAATATCCATTATTGAAGGAGAGGTTGTAGGTAGTATTGTAGTCTACCGCCATATTTGATCGGAAAGAAAGTCCTTTTAACACATTTCTGAGGTCGGCCGCGATACCCGTATTGAACTGAAACTGCCTGCTTGTGTAAGTATTGCTGCCGCCCGCGTAAATTGCCGCGAAGGGGTTGGTCTGATCGATCTGTGTTCCACCCAGGAGGTACCTTCCTCCGATGATATTTTTGCTGTTATTCACATAAACCTGTCCGGCTTCATCATCTTTATCAATCATATCAATGGGAACAAGTGGAGAAAACCTGTTGGGACGCAGCGTTGCAGCGCTGCCCCAATAGTTGGCGTTAACGCCTTTGCCTGTATAAAAGATCGCGGTCGCATCCAGGTTCATCGTGATGTACTCGTTAAGGTTCACATCAATGTTCCCCCTCAGATTCAGCCTGTCGGCCCGGTCGTTCCTAATAGCCTGTCCGAAGTTGAGCAGAGAGCCTGAGGTATTAAACCCTATGTTGGTATAATACCTTGCTTTTTCATTTCCTCCGGACACCTCCACTGTGGCATCATGCCTGGAATAAATCTTTTTCAGGTATTCGTCTGAATAGTAATCCACATCATAGTACCTGTATGGATTGGTTCCTGCTGCAGTATGGTATATGTATTCAGGGGTGTAACCTGGTTGAGGAGTGAGTCCGTCATTGGCCCTGGCCTCATTGAACAAGGTCATGTATTCCGCTGCACCAAGGTATTTGGGGTATTGTTTGGGCACATGCACGCCTGAGTTCACCCTAACATCGAATCTTGTATTGTTAGCCTGACCTCTTTTCGTGGTGATGTAGATCACCCCTTTCGCCGCCCTGCTACCATAAAGTGCCACAGCATTAACTCCTTTCAGAAAAGACACCTGTTCAATTTCTGTAGGTAATACATTGCCCGCCTCGCGGGGTACGCCATCTATCAGCAGCAGGTACCCCCCCTGTGCCCAAAGACTATTCCCATTGTACCCTGCGGCCAGGGCATCCATGCCATCTAAACTGTAGGTGAAATAATTCTTCTGGATCAGCTCTCCCACATTTACAGCGGCCACATCACCGAAAAGGTCTTTTCTGTTTACTTTGCGGAAAGCCACCTGTACACTTCCATCTTCAGAAATCTTTTCCATCGTAATTTCCTTCAGACCCGTGGTGGCGGAAAGGTATCTTGTCTCATACCCGGGAGCGGCTACTTTTAAAGGAGCATCCAGCGCTACTTCAATTGAAAATGATCCGTCTGTGCCTGTTACCACTTCATTATCGCCTTCTTCCGTACTGGTAACAACGGCCCCTTTCAATGGTTGGTTTCCTGCGCCATATACTATGGCTTTCAGCATGATTTTAGGTGCGTTCTGCGCGTACATCGACAAGGGAAGTAAAGCGATGACCGCGCACCATAGAACTGCTATTTTGAAATATTTCATTATAATCTCTTTTAACATTCAGGTTCTTGATTGATACTGGTCGCTTACCATCCTGGATTCTGCTTGAACTCCGGATACATGTTGGCATCAGAATTCTTCAGCGGTAACCAGTAATGTTTTTCTGTGTATTTTCTTTCCAGAATGGTAACCTCGCGGAGGTTCAGCACCCTATTGGCGGTTGGATCCGTAGTATTAATGGGTCCTGCACGATCGAATTCAACCGACTTTTTCAGTGTATAAGGACTCTTGATGAGCAGGAGCCAGCGGCGAAGATCATTGAAACGATGTCCCTCAAAAGCGAGCTCTACCGCACGTTCGCGCCTTACTTCCTCCATAAACACATCAAGTGATCCGGTAAATTTGGTATGAACATGACTAACACCGGCCCGGTCGCGGAGCACATTAATGGCATCCACAGCGGTTCTCGAATAGCTGGGCGTTTTACCCGATGGCGAGCCATAACCAGCAGCGGCAGCTTCCGCGTACATCAGGTATACATCGGCCAGGCGCATGTAAGGCAGGTGAATGTTCAGCGCCTTGTCATAGCTATCACCATTATCGAACTTGTTCGCGGTACGGGGAATAAACTTATACAGCAGATATCCTGTGCGGCTGCCGGTAGAAATATTCCTGTAGCTTCCTCCGGTATGGAGATTAGCATACCTGTTCATTTCCTCCTGCGCGGATGGGATACTTCCCTGAACGCATTTCACACCGTCAAAAACAATGTCATGATAGAAACGGGGGTCCCTTCCTTTCCAGGGATATTGCGGATCATAACCCGACTCAGGATCAGCCTGTGTAATATCCTTGATGGGCAACCCGTTTGCCATACCATAGTAATCCACATAATTGGCGGTGGGAAGAAACTTAACATCACCATCAATCAGGATAGGGGAAGGCGCATATTGCCTGGCGGTTCCATAAGTGGAACCATGGGCTCCGAAGTAAGGTCCTCTGAAGATAGCTTCAGTTCCACCCGGCATGGCCCAGTTTTGTCCAGTAGTATAGAAATTCGTGGAATATTGCGCGAATGGCAGCAGTTTGTAGGTAGCTTCTCCTGACTCACAAAGTTGCAACAGTTCAGCAAAGGCATCAGCAGCTTTTTTACAGTACTCAGCGTTGTAAGTTTCACTGCCTGTTGATTCCTTATTCATGAGCGGACTTCCGGCCCACAGGTAGTTTTTACCCAGGTATCCTAAAGCCATGATCTTATTGATCCTTAAGTCGTTTTTGTTTAGTGTTCTTTCGCCCGCTTTAGTTTCATCCCAGTCAATAGGCAGCAAATTCGCGGCTTCCCTGAAATCTGCGGCAGCCTTATCAGCGCACTCATGATATTTTAGTCGGGGCAATGTCAGCTTCTGATCGGCTGGCAAAACATAATCAATGTACGGCAGGCCTCCGAAGAACTGCATAAACATAAAATGGAACCATCCACGGAAGAACAGCAATTGTCCTTTGATGAAATCTCTTTCCTCCTGGGTGGCATCTGTAAGTTTGTCTATATTCTCCAGACCAATATTGGTTTTCCGGATACCATACCAGCCTAGTTTCCATAGCGACTTCGCGAAACGGTCATCATTCGTGCTGGTGTTATTCCTATCCATCCAGCCAGCCTGCCAGCCATCGAATTGAGACTGCCATCCCCAGAAATCACCATTATCTATTTTTACAATAAAATGGAAATCCCTTGAAGTGGATTGGATCTCATCTTCTCCCCAGTTCCAGGAGTTGGTCCAGTAAGCATTTGTAAAATCAGGTATGCAGTGGTATAACTCCTCTGTGAAGCCCTGGAAACTGATGAAGTTTTTGAACGCGTCTTCAGATGAAACGATAGACTGCGGCTCCCTGTCGAGGAACTTGGTACAGGAGCCCAGGCCCGCTGCTGTTGAAATGGCAAGCGCGGCCACCAATGTTTTTATATTCTTTTTCATAGTAAAATCTTAGAAAGTGATGTTAGCACCTAAATTGAAACGCTTTACAGTAGGATAAGCTCCCTGGGAGGCCCATCCCGTTCCAGCAAAGTTGGACTCCCTGTCGTCGGGCATTTTACTCCAGGTAAGGAGGTTGTTGCCATTCAGGTAAATACGCAATCCTGAAAGACCAAATCTTTTCACCTGCGCGCCTGTGAAGGAGTAAGCAACTTCAGCATTTTTCAGACGCAGGTAAGCGCCATCGTGCATATACTGCGTACCACGGTAATAGCTGGAAGGGGTGGAAAGCCAGCGTAACATAGGCACGTCGGCATTAACGTTGTCTTTCGACCAGTATGAACCTTCTTCATACACCAGATGACTTTGAGAGGTCATACTGCTGAACACCACCTGGCGCGTAACATTGTTCACACCATAAAATTGTGCGAAAATGCTGAGCCCTTTCCAGTCGAATCCAAAAGTCGCGTTGTAAGTATTCTGCGGCCAGCCGGTATGCCCGTAAGGAATCTGATCCTGCGCGTCAATCACCCCATCTCCGTTGTAATCCACGATATAATAGTTTCCGGGCAGTTTCTGGTTGTCATTCGCGTTGTGTATAGTACTGCCATACAGTTCATCCCAGGTGTTGTAATACCCCTGGCTCACGTGCGAGCGTGTTTGCCCGATCTGATAATTTTGATTTTTCTGGTAATCCGGGAACAGGGCCGGGTCATCAGATTCCACCACCCTGTTCTGGCTGTGGGTGAGGTTAAGATCTGCCCATACACGTGCGTTCCTGTTCAGGTTTTTACTGAAGTTTAATTCAATTTCGTATCCTTTTGAATCCACTTTACCGAGGTTGGCCACGGCAGGTGTGGCACCATAATAAGAAGGAACCGTTCTTCTGGGGTTGGCGTTCACATCACCGGTGAGCAAAATCCTTGAGCGCTTATCATAGAAAAAGTCCAGCTTTCCTTTCACCAAACCATGGAACAATTCATATTCTAAACCCAGGTTTGCTTTCTGAGACTGCTCCCATTGTACATTGGGGTTACCAACGGTCATCTCCCTGTACCAGTTGTACGGACTTTGTTCAGCAGCCTCGAATGTGGTACCCAACCTAGCTCTTCCTCCAAATGCCCAATCGGTCTGATAAAGCCATCTACCTCCGCCTACCTCATCGAATCCTGTTTGTCCGAAAGAAGCACGGAGTTTAAGCATGTCCACAAACTTTACCGAATTCATAAATTCTTCTCTTGAAATCATCCAGTTTACGCCACCGGAAGAGAAGAAAGCGAAGCGATAATCTGGACTAAAACGTTCAGATCCGTTATATGCCCCGTTGTACTCAATGGTGTATTTGTTGTTGAAGCTATAAGTTGTACGGAATACCCAGTCTTCGCGATAAGACGGCACAATGCTTCCACTTGCCCTGATGTTCCTGTTCAAAAGTCCCATCGCGGTAATGTTATGCTTATTGGCGATACTTTTCGCATAGTAAAGCTGTAGCTGGTAGAACAACCTGCGGTCATTCCCTCCAACGGTACCTCCGGCAGGGGCCCATTTGATCCCTTCCTGGAAATCAAAGTTGGTCACGCCGTTGAAGGCAAGCTTATAGGTAGCAATGCCCGTAACCGGATCTATCCATTTCCTTTGCGCGTCGTTGTAAAGGTCATTCACCCCTCTTCCATTTTCCTGGAAGGTGTTGTCCATAGAAAGCGTACCTGAGAATTTCAGGCCCTTCACCAGCATGTCCAGATTTTGCTCCAGTATGAAGTCTGTAGTGATGCGGGTGCTTGCCTGAAACTGTACGCCTCCCAGCGCGAGGCTTCTTGGAGAGTTTTCCGCACGTCCTTCATTGGGTGCATAATACCCCCAGGATCCATCAGAATAAACAGGCAGAAACACATCCGGAGCGGTAGTGTAAGCATCGATCCATGAACCATAGCTTCCGCTCTGGAAGCCCCACGGGCTTTTCCTTACACCATAAGAGCCAGACAGGTTCGTTTTAAGCACAGTAGAAGGTGTTAACTGGAAATCGAGGTTGCTGCGCACATTCAGCCGCTTAAAGCCAAAGCCCGGCGTGTACCCCCTTTTATTGTCATAAATCTTAAAGAGATCCCCTTCACTTAAAAAGTCAAGGCTTGTAAAGTACTTTACCGCCCTTGTACCGCCGCTGATGTTGATGTTCGCGTTATTGGACGTGGCGTAATCTTTAAAAAGCGCCTCCACCCAATCCACATTCGGATAACGTTCAGCTTCCTCAATATTCGCAGGATTCCTGTATTTCTGAAGCATATCCTCCGGTAAAATATTCACCCATGATTCGGGCTTCATCGCCAGTTCATATTCAATTGCCTGGTTGCGCATGCGCAAAGCATCATAGGCATCATATTTCCCCGGAAGCTTGGATGGCACTTTCACGATAGTGTTCACCGTTCCGCGAATAGATGCCCTTCCGTTCTTTCCGCGCTTTGTTGTGATAAGGATTACCCCATTCGCACCACGCGAACCAAACACCGCCGTAGCCGAAGCGTCTTTTAATACGGTTACTGTTTCCACAGAGCCAATATCTACATTGTTCATAGGCCGCTCCACACCGTCCACTAATACGATGGGATTGGAGTTGTTCCAGGTTCCCCTTCCGCGGATCAGCAACTGAGGATCTTCCTCGCCCGGCAAACCTGTACTTTGTGCAGTAATCAAACCGGGAACGTTACCCGTTAACGCAGCGCCGATGCTGGAAACACCGCCCGCGCGCTCCAGTACCTTACCCGTAGTCTGGCTCACCGCAGCCACAACGCTTTCTCTTTTTTGTTTCCCATAACCCACGATCACCACTTCATCCATCTCAGAAGTACTATCCTTCATCGTGATCACCACGTAATCCTGGGTCCCAATATTTACATCCTGGGTGGCCTTTCCCACGTGGCTCACCTGTAAAATCCGCCTGTTGGCAGGCACATTCAGGGAGAATTTGCCTTCCGCATCTGTTTTAGTACTGGCGGTGGCCTGTAATACCCGCACCGAAGCACCGTTCACCGGCACCTGCAGCGCATCAAGTACCACGCCGCGCACCACCCGCGCATCCTGCGCCTGCACGGGCGAGCAGACAACCATCGCCAACAGCGCAACCGCAGCCGTAAGCATCCGCTTCCGCAAGTTTAAACTTGAAATCATTTTGAGCTTTTTTGGTTTGTGAATGATGTAGGGATACAAAGAGCACAGCAGCCCCTCAGCTTGGAACATATTAGCAAAAGCTATATGCTTCGGACCGAAAACCAAAATGTCCGCCTTCCAGAGGAACCGCAGACTATTTTACTCCGTTCTGATAAATGTAAGATTGACACTGATTGAAAGTGGGCAGAAGCTGCCAGGGCATAAGCATCGTTTTGGTTTCATTGCAATCGTTTTTAAAGTTTTGGCAATTACGATTTTCCGGGAAATTGAACCGGCCTCGTTAACAAGCCGCTTCGATCCAAAAGTAGATGCCTATTCCAAAGGCGTATAGTAAGATTCTCTAAATTTAGGGTAATATTGTCTAGCGATTCTGTTATATACATTATTATACACTTTATAATTAAATGAATTTCAATACTAATAATAAAATGAAACCGATTTCTTTTTATTTGCCTCGTAGGAAAAGGGAAAAAAATTATTGAAATTTGAGTGTACTTAACTGCTGTACCACCTGAATGTTTAGCCGGATTTGACCGAAGTACACGCAGGTAAAAAAGCGTCGAAAGATTATTGCAACCGTTTCCAATAATCCGGATTTCACGACGGAAAAGTATTATTGCATTCCCAAACAGCGACTCCTTGCCCACTAACACCCAGGCTTAACCATATGAAGATATACAGCTATGTAACTACAATCCTCCTCGCTATTTCCGTAAGCTTTTCGCTTAAGGCGC
>CAMLPA010000080.1 GCA_946481605.1 uncultured Flavihumibacter sp.
ACCACCTGTTTGCCGGGGGTTCCTTTTCTTGTGGTAATAAGAATGGCGCCATTAGAGGCCCGCATACCGTATAAGTTGGTGGCCACGGCATCTTTGAGTACGGTTACACTTTCGATTTCCGCGGGATTCAGTACGGTATATTCCCGTGGAATACCATCAATCACGATCAGCGGGTTGGCGCTGCCGCGCATCCACATCGAAGCTCTTTCACTGCCCGGTGTGGCGCCCTGCTGCAGGGTATAGAGGCCGGATAGCCGGCCCGAAAGTGCATTGGTAATGTCTACCACCGGTGATTTGATCAACTCCCGGTTATAGATCACATCGAAGGAGCCGGTTACCTGGTCTACGGAACGCGTACCTGAAGGCAGTTGTACCTTCTTGGCAGTGGCCAGTGTTTGTTCTTTCAATATGATCTGCAAAGGCAGGGCCGCATTTTCCGCGGAAATAATAATAGAGAAAGGGAAGAATCCTTCCTGCGCCACTTCCAGTTCATCTCCCGGAACAGCGAGAATCGAAAAGGAACCATCGGCAGCGGATTGTACCACCTGCCCGGTTTTTTTATTGGTGATGTCGGCTTCGGCAATCGCTTTTCCGTCGGTATCGGTCAGTTTTCCTTTTATGGTTTTTTCCTGAAACCAGTTCAGCGTATACTTATTATTACCGGCGGCGCCAATAGGTTTACCCAGCAGAAAGACCGCGGCCAGGGCTCCTGCGCAAAGTATATGAAATCTCGTCATTGTTGAAGAAGTTTTGGTTGAACAAATGGCATCAGCGCAGCTTTCCGCCGATAAGGCCCGAAGGGAATGCGGAGGAATGCACATCAATAAATACAGGATTTGTTTTCAAAGCTTTGATGAGTGCATCGGAAGCAGGAACCGACTTTACGGTATTATAATCGGCGGGCGCTTCGGCTAAAGGAAAGCTGAGTGCAGGCGATACATTGTATTCGTGCAAATGGGTGGCCCCCAGTACATCTGAACCGGCCTGTCCTGAAACCTGAACCTGGTAGTGCAACACCTTATCGGTGGTCAACCGGAGGATGACTTTCCCGGTAGTTCCGGAGCCAGAGGGTGGATTTACTTCGCTGCCCGAGAGGGCTACATCTCCCGCCCAGTCGATGTTTTTTTCCAATTGAAGCCTGGCGATGCCACCGGTCTGTGTTTTGGAGGCGACAGTCAGAAACACCTGTTTTTCCATCAAGTCCTGCGCCTGTCCGGCGGTCAGTTGGAGTTTCCCTTTAAGGTGTCTTCCATTGATGGTTGGCGAGAGGTCTGCTAATAATTCACCCGGCGAGGCAGCGGATCCATAATACAGCGCGGCACCGGAAATATCGTTGGCGGTGTAATCGCTCCCGAAGAGGATATCGTAGTGGAATACGTGGTCCGTCATCAGGTGGAGGAAAAACTGCGCTTTCACTTCCGGTACGGCGGGTGCAGGTACCACAAACTTACTGCTGGCCGTTTCGTTCCAGTACTTCCTGACGAAAGCCGTGGCTATCGGCTCATCCTTTTTTGAGCAGGAAGCCAGTGCCGCCAGTAGCGCCGCAAACAAAAACACCCTTTGAAGATTTCTGATCATGGTTGAAGCGTTGGTTTTGGTTTAAATAAAATACCCGCTAAAATTAGGCGGGTACCGGGGCAGAAATACGGGCGGAATTGCGCAGAATGACCGGAGAAATGTATCAAAAGCATGGCGTGACCAGGGCTGAGGCAAAAAAAAAGCACTCCCTTATTGGGGAGCGCCTGTAACCGCCTCTTACTATTTATAAATGCTGATGCTGTGGTTAGAACCCGATGCCGATGTAAATGCCCACCACGCTGTTCTTGGAATCGCCGGTGAGGTTTCCTGAAAGGCTGCCGGACTTTCCGATCTCGCTCATGCCATAACTATAACGGGCACCGATGGTTACGTTAGAGATATCCACGCCTATACCTGCTGCCACGCCAGCGTCGAACCGGTTGAAGTTCTCTGCGTTCAGGTCGGTAGCACCAGTAATGGTACCGTTGTCGTCCATATCTTTAATGGTAGCGCCAGCCAGGTAGCCGATGTACGGACCACCATGGATGTTGAAATTACTGCCCAGGTTGATGACCGCCATCACAGGCAGTTCAACGTAATGCAGGTTAAAACGGTATTCACCTGACCCTTGAAAGAAGTTATCGTAACGGAGTTTTGCACCTTTGTTGGAATAAGTAAGTTCAGGCTGGATGGAAAAGCCCCTGGCGATGGGCAGTTTTGCGAAGAAGCCTACGTTGGGTCCCAGTTTCATGTTGTTGTCGTCCACTTCGTCCACATATAAATTGGAGAGGTTGGCGCCGAGTTTCAACCCGAATTTGGGGGTGAGGGAACCTTCGGATGAAGTTTGCTGCTCCTGTGCCATTGCGGCTGTTCCTAAAAATGCTACGGATAATACTGCTACTAACTTTTTCATGTTGCGGATTTTTAAATGATCAATCTTTAATTTATAAGTGCTGATAGTGAATTGCTTATATTCAATTGTTATGCCAGATAGGACCTTAACATCCAGGCGGTCTTTTCGTGGGTGCCCAGGAAATTGGTGAGCATATCCACGGTTACGGGATCGTCGTGCCCTTCTTCTATTTTGCTGATGTCTTCCCTGAGGTGGCGGGAAACGGCCTCGTGGTCGGCGAGCAACTGTTTCACCTGCTTGTCTTGTTCGGTATGGTATGGACCTTCTTTCAAACGTGTTTGCGCGAGGAACTCCTTCATGGTGGCCGTGGCTTTTTGCCCCAGTTGGGTAACCCTTTCTGCAATTTCATCAATCATTTCGCGGATGGTATCGTATTGTCCCTCGTATAGCCGGTGCATTTCCATAAAACTGCTGCCCGTTACGTGCCAGTGGTAATTCCTGGTTTTGGTGAGCAATACATATTCATCGGAAAGCAGGGTGTTCAGGATTTCAGCAATACTTTTCGCGCTCTGTTCTGTTATACCTGTATTCGTTTTCATTTGAAAATGAGTTTGTGGTGATTGTGGAAGGGTTATAAAATTCTGTGCCATTACCTGTTGAAAGAAAATATGCCGAGGTCAGGATTTTCTTTTCCCATCAGTTCATCCCGGATCAATTGTGCGGCGATGATGCTGAAAGTGATGCCGTTCCCCCCGAACCCGAGGGCGAAATAAGTATGTGGTCGTGATTTGTGTTTCCCGATATACGGCAATCCATCTTTAGTACCTGCGAAAGTGCCCGCCCATTTAAAATCGGTTTTAAAAGGAAGATGCGGGAAAAGAGATTTGCATTTCGCTTCCAGGGCTTTGGCTTTTTGTGGCAGGCGCTCATCTCTTTTCTGCGGATCGGAAAAATCATCGTCCATGCCGCCAATAAGAATCCTGTTGTCTGGTGTGGTACGGAGGTAAATGTAGGGGTCGGCGGTTTCCCAGATGAGCGCGTCTTTGTACCATAATTTTTTCTCCTGGAAAGGTTCGCTCACAATAGCATAGGTGGAATGAAGTAATTCCACCTGCTGTTCGAGGTATTGTTGTGATTCATAGCCGCAGGCGATCACGAGGTGCTTTGCCTTTAGGATCGCGCCGGTATCGGTTTCCAGTTCAACGCCGTTTCTTTTGTGCCGGATTTCCGTAACGGTGGTTCCGTCAAATACTTTCAATCCTTTTTTTGCAGCTTGCTCCAGCAATGCGTGGGAAAGCCGGTAGGCATCCACTACGGCACCATCGGCCGACAGCAATCCCGAAGGGGCATCGAAGCCAAAAATTTTTTGCACCTGCTCCCCATTCAGTTTTTTCAACGGTATGCCAATCTGTTTCCGCAGGGCATATTCTTCCTCCTGTTCTTTCACATCCTTCTTATAAGATGCGAACTGGAAACTGGGGCGCAGTTCAAAACCACATTCCTTGGGTAATCCTTTGCAAATCTGCTGCAGGTCGTAAATAGATTTTTGGCACAGCAGGTAACTTCTTTCGGCGTTCTTCTTTCCCACTTTCTCTATCAGTTCACGCAGTGGCGTATCTATTTCGTATTGTAACAATGCCGTGGAAGCCGCGGTGCTGCCCATGCCCACATGGCGCTTATCTACAACGATCACTTTTTTACCGGCTTTTGCCAAATGCCAGCCCACCAAAGCGCCTGTAATGCCTGCGCCTATTATGGCCACATCGGCCGTGCTGTTTTTTTGAAGGGAAGGGTAACTGTTCACGATGCCGTGGCGCAACAGCCAGTAGGGATATGCTGAACGAAGGTCCATAGAATGTTTTCCACTACTGTAAAAAATATGCTCCACCCTTTGTTGGGGAAAATGCACCCCATGAAAAGGCGATTTCTACGGTTCAATATATAGGAGATAAGATGCAGGGCATGTTGGCAAGGTATTTTTAAATACTGCTACGAGACCCTTTTTCATTCACCAATAAATGAATTTTTATGAGAAGCATACTTTATCTGATAGCAGTGGTATTGATTGTAGGCTGGTTATTGGGCGTGTTTGTGTACAGCGCCACCGGTCTGATCCACCTCCTGATCGTTCTCGCCATCGTTAGCTTGTTGCTGGGCGTGATCCGGAGAGCATGACGAAAACAATCACACCTCCATAAATTCCCAGGCGCTTTTGTAGCCTTCTATCCTTTCTGCGTGGGCAATGAAGCCCGCGTAGAAAGGGAACTGGGACAATGTTCCGCTATCGCCCACCACAACCAGTTTTTTGCGCGCACGCGTCATCGCCACATTCATTCTTCTGATATCAGAAAGAAAGCCGATCCTGTTATCAGGATTACTGCGCGTTAGGGAGATATATACGATATCTCTTTCCTGCCCCTGAAATCCATCGATTGTATTGATAGAAATGTGTTCGTTCAGTTGCACCAATGAAGCATTGTGTTGCAACAGGTCTTTCAGTAAACGAACCTGTTCCCGGTAGGGAGAAATCACGGCTACGGAAGGAAATTTTTCTTTCCCCTTCTTTTCCTTCAAAGTTTCCATCATCCCCGAAAGATGTCTTAATAAAAAAGCCGCTTCTTCAGGATTACTCGTGCTTGTTCCTTCCAATTTTTCTTCAAAGCCGCAACCGGCGGTATCAATAAACAGCAGTGGATCATCTCCTTCAAACAACAAATGTCCCGCAACGGTACTGTTCGCCTTTAACTTATTATCGTAGAAAATCGCGGATGCGTACGCCATAATATTTTCGTGCATCCGGTATTGTTCTTCCAGCAATACCACTGCGTCGGGATGAGCCTGAACATTCTTCTCCATCAACGTTTTGTTCAATCCCTTTTTCGCGGCTTCCTCCGAAATAATAGTAGGTGGCAATTGACAATGATCCCCGGCCATTACCAGTTTACGTGCTTTTAATACGGGTATCCAACAGGAGGGCTCCAGCGCCTGACCTGCTTCATCGATAACAGCTACATCGTATTGCAAGTGGCGCACGGTATAATGATTGGCGCCAACGGGCGTTGCGGTAATTACCTGTGCACGGTTCAGGAGATCATCCACAATATATTGTTCGGTTTGCTCCACCTGTTTCATGATGTTCCGCGCTTCGGCGAACAGTAATTTCCGTTGTTCCCTTTCGGCCCTGCCGAAACTCCGTTTGTATTTATGGGCCATATCGCGGAACTCGTTGGCCTGTTTGCGAAGCCTTTTTATTTCCTTCACCGACTGGTGCTGTGCCACCTTACTGTCTAGTGTAAGCGAAATTAATTTTTCGGAAACCCTGGCCGGGTTTCCTACGCGCAATACATTCAATCCTTCATCGGCCAGCTTTTCACTCAACAGGTCCACGGCGGTATTGCTGGGCGCTACCACCAGTATTTTTTTACTCCCCTGTTCTGTTAATGCTTTGATGGCCTGTACCAGCGTAGTTGTTTTACCGGTTCCCGGCGGACCATGCACAATAGCCAGGTCCACTGCGGAAAGTATTTTCTGAACAGCGTTGTTCTGAAAAGTATTCAGTGAAGGAAGGGGTTTGAAAGGCATTTCGTGAAAAGCAGGCTTCGCGGCACCCGTAAGTACCTGCACCAGCCGCCCTTCTTTGGGTTCTCCAGCCAGGGAAGCCGCCTTCTTCAAAGCGGCTTCCATTTCTTCGTAACTGTTATTATCGAACAGGATATCAATACCCAGTTTGCCATCATCAGCCCAGTCGGGGAGTTCATCGGTACGGAGCGATAACTTCATTTTGTTGCCGCTCTGGTAACTCACCACGCCTTCCAGTCTGCAGTTTTTGGGATCGTGCTGGGAGAAGAGTACTGCAGGCACGCCAAAGCGGAACTGGTGCGCCACATCGGTATTGGTGGTCCTTTCCACTTCCAGCACCAAGTAGTCGCCGCGCCCCATTTCTGACCCACGGATCGCAATAGGGTACCAGGCGATGCCGTTCGCTCTCCGTTGCGCCACCGAAGTTTGGGCGGAGATGAGTTCGTATTGTTTCCGGTCCTCGTTCTTCTCGATCTGTAATAATTCCTGGAGCTGTTTGAAATAATCCATGGCGCAAAGGTAACGCCTGCTTTTATTTTTTCAGTTCTGCCAGCAATTGGTCGAGGTTGGAGAGGCCCATAGTGAACCCTTCTTTGAAGCCCATAGACACGATCTTTTCGAGGTCTTCGGGGGAAGCGTATTTCAATAGCATATCCACTGTTGTGGTGCCGGTATTGTCGATGAAAGTAAGCAGCCATTCGGTTTGCGGGAACGATGTGTTGAGGTTGCCGTTTTCATCGCAGAAAGCGTCGAGGCAGGAAAAACTTTTGAGTGGGGCGATCGTTTTGTAATCTGCGCGGCACCAGTGTTTTTCGTCTTCCGGGCTCACCATGGCATACAACCAGTAACCGCCTTCGCGGAAATCCATGGTTTTTGTAAGGGAGCGGTAAGGTTTGGGCGCCCACCACTGGTCGAGCAGTTCGGAGGTGGTCCATGCTTTCCATACCAGGTCGGTATCCGCGTCAAACTCCCTTCTTACATTGATGGTATTCGTTGTTTTGTCGACCGTAAAATCGAATAAAAGATTGCTGTTCATTTTTTATTGTTTTTGATGGTTTTTAATACGTCGTCGAGCTGGTTGAACTTTGTTTCCCATAGTTTCCTGAATTGCTCCAGCCATTTGTCCACCTCCTTCATTTTACGCAGTTCAAGCTGGTAATAAATTTCCCGGCCGCGGGTTTCCTGCTGCACCAGTTCACATTCAGCGAGGATGCCCAGGTGCTTGGAGACGGCCTGCCTGGTGATATCAAAATGTTGGGCCAACGCATTTGGCGTCATGGCCTGTGTAGCGATCAGCACAATGATGGCGCGGCGGGTGGGGTCGGCTATGGCCTGGAAAACATCTCTTCTCATATCGAATTCATTTAGGAAACCGTTCGGTTGCGAATATATGCAACTTTTCGGTTGCGCAAAATTTTTATTTATCCATCGCATACCTTTAGCACAAATCTTTCCGCTTCATGCAGTTTCCCTTTTCCATCCACCTTTTTAACAGGACCATCCTCTGGCATGTGGTATTGGAACCGCTCGCTTTCTTTATCGCATTCAGGTATTACCTCTACCTCAAAAAGAAAAATGGCGATGCCATTGAAAGTGAACACCGCCTCTGGATACTGGTGGGCGCCACTTTCGGCGCGGTGCTGGGCAGCAGGATCATTGGCGGACTGGAAAATGTTCCCGCCATGCTGGCCGCTCCCAACAAACTCCTGTATTTCTACCAGAATAAGACCGTCCTGGGTGGATTTCTTGGCGGATTACTAGGAACGGAAGCCATCAAAAAAGCGATTGGTGAAAAGAAAAGCAGTGGTGATCTTTTCGTGTTCCCCATCCTGCTCGGGCTGATTATCGGCAGGATAGGGTGTTTTACCATGGGCATCCACGAGGAAACCTACGGTATCCCTACCCGTTTTTTCACCGGTATGAACCTTGGCGATGGCATGCTCCGGCACCCGGTTACTTTATACGAGATCGTATTTCTGATCGGTTTGTGGGTACTGCTGGCAAGATGTTCCAAACATTATGTACTTGCGGAAGGACTTCTTTTCAAAACCTTCCTCCTCAGCTACTGTATTTTCCGTTTCCTGCTCGATTTCATTAAACCGCATTACAACCTGGCCGGATTGTCTACGATTCAATGGGCATCCCTTGCGGGAATAATTTATTATACCACGCTTTTCTTCACAGAAAAACACCTATTTTCCTACTCCCGAAAACACCGGATCCCTTATGCCTGAAAAAGATTATACCTACTACGATTTCACGATATCCCTTTGTACGAAGTGCCTGAAGAGAGTGGATGCCAAAATCATTTTCGAAAATGAGCAGGTGTTTATGGTGAAAAGATGTCCTGAACATGGCATGGAAAAAGTATTGATCGCCACGGATATCGAGTACTATAAAAACACGCGCAACTACAACAAACCGAGTGAGGCGCCGCTGAAAACGAATACCAATACCCATTACGGATGCCCTTACGATTGCGGGTTGTGCCAGGACCATGAACAGCACAGTTGCCTTACCGTTATAGAAATCACCGACCGTTGCAACCTCACCTGTCCCACCTGTTACGCCATGAGCAGTCCGCATTACGGGCGACACCGCACCGTGGAAGAAGTGGAAGCCATGCTGGACACCATTGTGGCCAATGAAGGCACTCCCGATGTGGTGCAACTGAGTGGCGGGGAACCTACGTTACACCCGGAATTTTTCCGTATTCTCGACATCGCCAAAACCAAGCCCATCCGTCACCTGATGGTGAATACCAATGGTATCCGTATCGCCAACGACGAAGGGTTCGCGGAGCGGTTGGCCACTTACATGCCCGATTTTGAATTGTACCTGCAGTTTGATTCATTCAAACCTGAAGCGCTTATCCAACTCCGGGGCAAAGACCTCACGGATACCCGGAAGAAAGCGCTGGAAAAACTCAACGCGCTCAACCTCTCCACCACATTGGTGGTGACCCTGCAACAGGGACTGAACGACGATGAAGTGGGCGAGATCATTGATTTCGCGTTAAAACAAAAATGTGTGCGTGGTGTCACTTTTCAACCCGTGCAGGTAGCGGGAAGGAACGAAGATTTTGACCCATCCAAGCACCGTATTACCCTCACCGATGTGCGCAGAAAAATACTGGAACAAAGCCCCGTTTTTCAACCCAACGATATTGTGCCCGTTCCCTGTAATCCCGATGCGCTGGCCATGGGGTATGCCTTAAAAATCGGGGGTGAAGTTTTTCCCCTCACCCGTTATATTGATCCGAGCATCCTGCTCAACAGCGCCAGGAATACGATCGTGTATGAACAGGATGAAAACCTGCATGAGCAGGTGATCCGAATTTTCAGCACGGGTGTAAGTGTGGATGCCGTAACAGAAGACATGCAGTCGCTGCTGTGTTGTCTCCCGCAGATACAGGCGCCTGGCTTAAGTTACGACAACCTGTTCCGCATCATTATCATGCGTTTCATCGATGCCTTCGATTTCGATGTACGTGCCATCAAAAAAAGTTGTGTGCACATCGTTCACAAAGACGGGCGCATTATTCCCTTTGAAACGATGAACCTGTTTTACAGGGATGAAAAGGAAGCTTACCTGAAAACTTTAATAAACAGCTGATATGGAAGGAATAGCCATTCTCATACTTATATTATTTCTTCCCCCGATACTCACCATTATCGGCGGGTTCATGCTTATTTTCGCCTCCGACCGAAAGAAAGCAAAACGCGTTTTTCTTGTCGGAGCGATCTTGCTGGGGCTCGAACTCCTGATCGGGTTAGCCGTTTGCGGAGATATGAGTTTCCATTGATAACTTGTACTATTCCGCAAGTTCCGGGTATTCCATCTCCCCTTCTTACCCCATCTTTGCAGGGTAATTTCATTCCATGCCACAAGACCAATCGCACCATTACCACCGAATCGCCGAAGCCATCCGTTACCTCGGGGAAAATTTCCGTTCCCAGCCCGACCTGGAGGCACTCGCTTCTAAAATGCACCTCAGCTCCTTTCATTTCCAACGGATGTTCTCCGAATGGGCAGGCGTAAGTCCAAAAAAGTTTCTTCAATACCTTAGTCTGGAACATGCCAAGACTATGCTCCGCGAACGTGCCACGCTGATGGATACTGCTTTTGAAACCGGACTTTCCGGCACGGGACGTTTGCACGACCTGTTCATCCACATCGAAGGGATGACACCCGGCGCATACAAGAAGGGGGGAGCCGCACTTTCCATCAATTATTCCTTCGCCGAAACGCAGTTCGGTCCGGTGATCATCGCCTCCACCCAGGTAGGTGTTTGCTACATGGCATTTTATGTTGAAGAAACAGTCGCGTTGGAAGAACTACAACGGAAATTCCCGGGAGCTGATTTTTCTCCCGCAACTGCCCCTCTTCAGCAGGAGGCGCTGAAAGTTTTTTCCGGTGCACCGGCACAAGTGAAACTCCACCTCAAAGGCACGCCTTTTCAACTGAAAGTATGGGAAGCATTGCTGAAAATTCCCCCGGGACAATTGTCCAGCTACAGTTTGCTGGCACAACAGATTGACCACCACAAAGCGTCCCGTGCGGTGGGATCCGCGGTAGGCGACAACCCGGTTGCTTATATTATTCCCTGCCACCGGGTGATCCAGTCTTCCGGTATCATCGGGCAATACCATTGGGGCAGCGTGCGCAAGGCCAGTATGATTGGCTGGGAGGCGGCACAGCAGG
>CAMLPA010000081.1 GCA_946481605.1 uncultured Flavihumibacter sp.
CCTGAACGGAAACACCCAGTTTGGGACGATCGGCATTGGTCCAGGTGATGGTGCCCGGTCTGCCGGGTATGGTGGTGATGCGCCTTCTTTCATTTAACGCATCCGCACGTGACAGTTCCTGCATAATACGGCCTTCCAGTTCAATACCCGGAGCGGCATTGAAATACCTAATGGAAGATGTCTCTCTTTTACCCAACGTGGCGCTGGTGCTGGCGGCCTTTCCGTCTCTTTTATATTTCACGGTGATCTTTTCTTCGGCCTTGAAATCACCAATCGCTTTTACGAGATCATCAGGTGACTCAATTTTTTTATCGTTGATGCCGGTGATCACATCACCGGCTTTCAGGCCGGCTTTTTCAGCGCCTGAAGCTTTGGTAACTTCGGTAATTTTAGCGCCGTCGCTTACTTTTTCGGTTACCACACCCAGTACGGCTTTGTTGCCCATGCCTGCCACTTTCACCATATCCAGTTGGTTGAAATTGAAGTTGAGCGGTTCGAAAGCGTTTCTTTGTTTGATCACCATAACATTTTCTCCTTTGTATTCATCGGCTGGTTTACCGTTAATGGTTACCTTATCTCCATCGATCACCACGGTCACTTTTTCTTTGGAATCTCCTTTCTTGCGGATCACAATGTCTTCCTGAATTTTTTTGCCTTCCACCACTACTTCATGCTGCTGCGCCAGCACTGGTACAGTTGTCACCATCCCTGCCAGGAGCATTCCGGCAGACATGAGACGTATAACTTTCTCCATTGTTACATTTTTTAATTACGAAATGTTTAGTAGATCAAATGTAGGGAATAATTTGAAATACGAAATCTTTCGGAATTGTTAAATTGATGAGCGGTAAAGTGGGGATTGTGGTTGGTGGAAGGGGAAATCTTCTGCGAGGAGTTCGTATGATTTCACGAGGCTTCCGTCTACGGTATCGAATCCGATCTTTTTGAGACCGCATTTTTCGAGCACATTGAGGGAGGGAGTATTGCGTACATCGGCGCGTGCCACGATACGGTCGAGGTGCAGTTGTTCAAACGCTGTACGGATGCAGGCGAGGGCGGCTTCTGTGGCGTATCCTTTCCCCCATTCACTGCGGAGGAAGCGGTAGCCAAGGTCGGTTTCAGCCCTTTCTTTACGGTATTTAAGACCGCAGTAACCGATAAAGCGGTCATCCTCTTTGGCATGAACGGCCCATCTGCCGTAACCGTATTGTTCGTATTGGGGAATGATTACATCGCGGAGGATGCGGGTCGCTTGTTCAGGTTTTGTAATGGGGTCGTGGGTGAACATGGTCACTTCCGGATCGCTGTTAAGGTCGAAAATAAGCGGCGCGTCGTTCATGGTGAACCTGCGGAACAGCAGGCGCTCAGAGTCCGGGAGAATGATCATTTCTCGATTTTTTTCAATTAGCAAGCCTTTGTCTCGGTCGTAGGGGTGTGCCGTTAACTGTCCGTCTATATATGCCATGCTGTTATTTCCGATTTGCCATTCCGTCTTCAAACATTATTCCAACGAACGTTTGCGGCAGTTCAAGTTACCACTTTTGATCCAGTATCCACGATTTAACTGCGGCAGAAATTTCGGGTACACGTGCTGTGTCCTGCCCTCCCGCCGTTGCCAGCGTCTTTTGACCGCCGCCGCCGCCTTTGATCAAAGGTGTGATTAATTCTTTTATAATTTTTGGAGCCTCTGTTCCTTTAGCTGCCAATCCGTCGGATACCAGCACTGCCACTTGTGGTTTCCCTTCCACAACTGCGGAAAGCACTGCCACACCGTTGGGCAGCGCGGGTTTCAGGTCCATGGCCAGTTTGCGCAATGCTTCCATGCCACTCACTTCCACGGTGGTGCCGATATATTCAATGTTACCCAGCATTTCCTTTTGCTGCACCAGTTCCTCTTTCAGGATGGTAAGCAGTTTCGCTTCCATTTTTTCGGCCTTCTTCTTCCAGTCTGAGTTGTCCTGGAGCAGTTGCTCGGCTGCGCGAATCAGGTCTTTGGGATGCTTGAAAGTTTCTTTTACCTTTTTCAGCGTCTCCTGCTGCTCCCTTAACTGTGCAGTGGCGGCTGCTCCGCAAAGCGCTTCGATTCTGCGCACACCGGCTGCTACTGCAGACTCCGATTGGATCATAAAATAACCGAGTTCTCCCGTAGCGCCCACGTGCGTTCCTCCGCAGAGCTCGATGGAATAAGTGGGATCCATGATCACCACGCGCACCGTATCGCTGTATTTTTCACCGAACAGCGCCATCGCGCCCATGGCAATGGCTTCATCTTTCGGCATTTCTTTGATCACAACAGGTATGTTCTCCCTGATTTTTTTGTTCACGAGGTCTTCCACACGTTGGATTTCCTCATCGCTCATTTTGGAGAAATGGGAGAAATCGAAACGAAGCTGGCCCGCGTTCACCAGACTGCCTTTCTGCGCCACATGCGTGCCCAGCACTTCGCGGAGCGCGACGTGCATCAGGTGCGTGGCGGAATGGTGCAGGGTAATGGCTTCTCGGCGGGCCTTGTCCACTATGGCCGTAACGGGTGCCTTAGGATCGGCGGGTACCTCATCGGCGAAAACGATCACCAGGTTGTTTTCCTTCTTCGTATCGGTTATGGTTATACGCTGTTCTCCTGAAACCAGTTCGCCGGTATCACCTACCTGTCCGCCGCTTTCAGCGTAGAAAGGGGAAGCCTCCAGTACGATCTGAAAACCCTCTTTTCCTTTGGCCTTCACTTTACGGTACTTCACGATTTTCGTTCTGATCTCCAAGGTATCATAGCCCACAAATTCGGAGAAAGCGTCTTCATCCAGTATGGTCCAGTCTTCAGCATCTACGGCGGTCGCCGCACGGGAGCGGTTTTTCTGTTGCAGCATTTCTGCTTCAAAACCAGGTTCATCTACGGCGTATCCCTTTTCCGCAGCGATCAGTTTGGTAAGATCGAGCGGGAAGCCGTAGGTATCGTAAAGTTCGAAAGCCGAAGCGCCGTTCAGCGCCGCACCTTCTTTGGTATTGGCGAACAGGTCATCCAATCTTTTCAGACCTTTATCCAACGTTCTTAAAAATGCCTCTTCTTCCTCCTTCACCACTTTGCTCACAAACTCAAGCTGGTTGTGAAGTTCAGGGAACACCGTTTCAAACTGCTTTGCCAGCACGGGCATCAGTTGAAACAACAACGGCGTTTTGAAATCGAGGTAGGAATAATAGTAGCGTACCGCTCTTCTCAATATCCTTCTGATCACATAACCCGCGCCGGTATTGGAAGGAAGTTGTCCATCGGCGATGGTGAAAGCGATGGCGCGGATATGATCGGCCAGCACACGGAAGGCGATGGCTTCTTTGGTATCGCTGAAATCGTATTTTTTACCGGTTATCTTTTCAATTTCGGCAATGGTGCCGGTGAACACATCGGTATCGTAGTTGCTTTGTTTGCCCTGGAGCACGCGTACCAGTCGTTCAAAGCCCATTCCCGTATCCACGTGTTTTGCGGGCAGGGGTTGCAGGGAACCATCTTTCAGGCGGTTGAACTGCATGAATACATTGTTCCAGATTTCGATTACCTGGGGATGGTCGGCGTTTACGAGCTTACTTCCGTCTTCAGCGGAACGTTCCTCATCGCTGCGGCAATCTACATGAATCTCAGAGCAGGGGCCGCAAGGACCCGTATCGCCCATTTCCCAAAAGTTATCCTTCTTATTTCCCTTCAGAATCCTTTCCTCGGCGATCCAACGTTTCCATTCGGAAAATGCCTCTTCATCAAAAGGCAGGTTCTCCTTTTCATCCCCTTCAAAAACGGTAACATACAGGCGATCCTTCGGAATTTTGTATACTTCGGTGAGCAGTTCCCAGCTCCAGGCAATGGCTTCTTTTTTGAAATATCCGGCCGAAGGATTGTTTGGATCACCAAAACTCCAGTTGCCGAGCATTTCGAACATGGTATGGTGGTAGGTATCCACGCCCACTTCTTCCAGGTCGTTGTGTTTTCCGCTCACCCGCAAACATTTTTGCGTATCAGCCACCCGGGGGGAAGGCGCGGTGCGATTGCCCAGGAAATAATCCTTGAACTGGTTCATGCCCGCGTTGGTGAACAACAGGGTGGGGTCATTTTTTATAACGATGGGTGCCGATGGCACGATGGTATGCGCTTTAGATTGAAAGAAATCCAGAAATTGCTGCCTGATCGCTGCGCTCGTAGTCATAAACTTTGTAAATAAATGCGTTGTAAATTCCCGGCTATGCCAATATATTTGTAAACTTCGGCCCGGAAGTGGTGCAAAGGTATAGTTTTAAGGCGTAGAATTTGCTGTAAGGAGCAGAACCGGAACGAAAGGCCCCGCATGAAAAAAGTAAAATATTATTACAACACCCATACCCTCCGCTACGAAAAGCTGGAAGTGCCGCTTCGTGTAAAGTTGTTGCGGGTGCTGGGATTCCTTGCGGCCGCCATTGTTACCGCTTTTATTATCGTAGCCATCGCTTTCCAGTACCTGGATTCTCCCAAAGAAAAAATGCTTCGTGCCGAGAACGAGGCCATGAAAGATGATTATGAACTCCTCGACAAGCAGGTCAGGGAGCTGAACACACGGCTCCGCGAACTGGAAACCCGCGACAACGAGGTGTACCGTTCCATCTTCGAAGCCAATCCCATCCCCGACAGTGCCCGCGCCAAACAACTGGAGCAGAAAAAAGAAGAACAACTGGTGGCCAGTCTGAACGATATACAACTCGCCCGCTCTATCGCTTCTTCCATCAAAAACCTCACGGCACGGATGGATGCGCAGAAAAAATCTTACGGCGATATTGAGGGCTTCATCAAAAACAAAGAGGACCTGCTGGCCAGCACGCCGGCCATTCAACCCGTGAGCAATGCCGATCTCAAACGCCTCGCCTCCGGCTTCGGCTACCGGATCGACCCCATTTATAAAATGACCAAGTTCCACGCCGGACTTGACTTCAGCGCTCCCCAGGGCACGCCTGTTTACGCCAGTGCCAACGGTACCATCAGTGTGGCCGGTAACCTCGGAAACGGGTACGGCAACCATGTGGTGATACGTCATGGTTACGGATATGAAACCTTATATGGTCACCTGTACAAAATCAAAGCGCGGAACGGCCAGAAAGTAAAACGTGGGGAAATTATCGGTTATGTGGGCAGCACAGGGAAATCTACCGGCCCCCACCTGCATTACGAAGTGCACCGGAACGGCGTTAAAGTGGATCCCATCTATTATTTCTACAACGACCTTTCTCCAGAACAATTCGACCGCATGCTGAAAATGGCCGCTGCCGGTAACCAG
Organism: uncultured Flavihumibacter sp.; assembly: GCA_946481605.1. The sequence goes on from CAMLPA010000081.1 coordinate 5,286, forward strand.
AGTTTCGATTAGTGCAGAATGTTGAATAATTGGAGAAAACTCGCGCCGCAATCCGCACCGCTCATCTAACATTTATACTATTTTTGGCGCATGGGGTTTGTTCAGATAAGTTTGGATTTCGGATTTTCTCCCGCACAGCCTGAAACCACCGCTGCGCCGGAAGAAAAAAAATCGTCCGCCAACGGAAACGGCGCAATGCACTCCTCGCAGCCGGAATCCGCAAAAGGCAATACCAATAATAGTTTCAGAAGATTAACACCGCCACCGCCGGATAAAATACTGGCGGAAGAAGTATTGGCATTAGCCGATACGCCATCTGCCGCACCTGATGTTACCGAAACTCCCGCGTCAATAGCTGAAGAAGTTGTTCCTTCCGCTGTACCTCAGGCTGCAGTAATGCAAGAACCTGTTGTGGAAGAAACGCCGGCTTCCGAAGAAGTAGCCGAAGAACCTGTTTTTGAGGAGTCGGCAGCCGAAGCGGCTTCAGCAGAAAATAATGCGGTTCCTGAAATGGTAGCGGAAGAAGAAATTGTGGCGGAGGAAGAAGCTCCGGAAACTACTGCGCTTATTGAAGCAGAACAACATCTTTCGGAAGAAGAACCTGCATTTGTTACAACAGAAAATACTATGTCGGCAGAGGAATCAACCGATGTAGTTGCTGAAGCAGCCACAACCATACTAACCGAACAACCGGAAGATGTTCCCGCTCCTGCAGCAGTGGAAACAGAAGACCATATTTCAGTGGCGGAAGAAAACCCTGAAACGCCCAAAGCCACTGAAGAAGGTATCGTGTTTTTCGATGAAGAATCTGAAGATGATGGCCCTATAGAATTTGAACTTGAACCCGATGCGCCGGAAGAAGAATCGGGTATTGAAAAGCAGGTGTCGATCGCTTATTTCCAGAAAGCTGATACCAGCGACGATGAAGAGGTATTTGAAATTCCGATGTTCTCCAAACCTTCCACCGGTACGGATGCAAAACCAGTGGTGATCGTCCGGGTGAAAGAAAAGAAAGAAGCCGCCGCGGAAAACAAAAGCAAAAGGGGCCGCAAATCAATCCGCGAAATGATGGCGGAAGCCGAAATGGTAGAAATTCCGGAAGATGAGCAACTGTTCAAAAAACAATATTACGGGATCGGAGAAGTGGCCAAGATGTTCAACGTGAACACCTCGCTCATCCGTTTCTGGGAAACTGAATTTGACATCATCCGCCCGAAAAAGAACCGCAAAGGCGACCGGCTTTTCCGTCCCATTGACGTGAAGAACCTCCACATGATCCATAATCTTCTCCGGCTCAAGAAATTTACCATTGAAGGCGCGAAGGACTTCTTAAAGAACAACCGGAAAAAGGCGGAGAAAAATTTCGAGATAGAACAATCCCTGAAAAGAATACGCGGGTTTTTATTGCAGATGAAAGCCGATTTGGGTTAGTTAAGGATTTACATCTTTAAAACCGTAATCAGAAAATCACCTGGAAATGAACGTTTAAAACACGGTGGGCATCCGGTGAAAACAACGTCGGTGGCACCGATTTTTTCGCCGCACCGCGGCAACTCCAATAAACTTATCATGAGAAAAACACTGTTCCTCACCCTGCTTATCACGGTATCGTTCCCCGTTTTTTCACAGGGGTACGAATCTTATGTACAGTTCAAACACAAGATCATCAAAGGACTTGCCGACAGGTCGGTGCTGGAAAAAGATACCACCTTCGCCTGGGTCATCAATAACCGGGCGGGCTATCAACCCGATGCGGCCATCGTGGAGCGTTTCAAAGCCAATAAAGATTCCGTTCAGTTTTTTGTGTTCTTCGGCACCTGGTGCGGTGATACACGTAAGTTGCTTCCCAAATTTCTCGCGCTGGCCGATGCAGCGCGGATTCCAAACGAATCCATCACATTGGTAGGCGTGGATCATTATAAGAAATCGCTGGGCAATCTCACAACGTTGTTCAATGTTACACGTGTGCCTACTTTCATTGTACTGAAGAAGGGAAAAGAATTGGGCCGCGTAGTGGAATACGGCAGTTCCGGACAATTCGATAAGGACCTTGCGGAACTCATGCCCCGTTAAAGAATCGGTCTTTGTGTTTCTCCCGAAGGTTCGTTGATGATGCGGATATCCGTATTCACACCGGCCAGTTCAATACCAAGTGCGGCCACCAATTGTAGTATGCGCAGGTTCACTTCCTGGCGCAATTCATTGAATTCATCCATCGAAATCGTGGCGGTATAAAATTCAATAGGGATCACGAATCCATTGGAGCCGATCTCGGTGAAGAAAACGGTACTGCTTTCAATTTCTTCTTTAGTTAAAATTTTACGGATGCCATCCACCAGTTCCTTCATATTATCAGGACTGGTTTCCAGGCTCACGGCAAGCCGTATATCGGCACGGCGCTGGGTGCGGAGGGTGAGGTTGTCCATGATCGAGTCCACCATCTGTTTGTTGGGAACGGTCACGAAAGTTTTCTGGTCAGTACGGAGGCGTGTGCTGCGCAGGCCGATCTTTTCAACTGTTCCCGTAACCTGGTGCACTTTCACCACGTCGCCTGTGGTAAAAGGTTTATCAAAAAAGATGATAAAGGAAGCGATCAGGTTTTCGAGACTTTCCCTGGTGGCAAGGGCAATAGCGGCCGTAGCAATACTAAGGCCAGTAAGGAGGTTACCAACATTTTTGTTAAAGCCGAATTGCAGCACGAGTAATCCGCCGATGATCACGAGTACGGCTTTGAAGAAGTCTTTGAAGAATACGATCAACTGGTTATCGGTCTGATCCAGTGTATTATTGGCTTTCTGGTGAAGGATCAGCGCGATGAAGTCCATGATCCGCAACAACAGCCAGATGAACATCACGATAATGGTGGAAACGGAAGCCGTATCGATGAGTTGCCTCAGGCTGATCTTGTAAATCTTCACATCCAGCGCCTCGGGGTAATTCAATTTATCGAATGCCACTACCATGATGAGCACCACGATAAATACTTCCAGCGGCTGCACCACCAGGTTCACAAAAGATTGTTTGTCAACACCTTTCGCCAAACCTTTAACTACCTTAAAAAGCAGGTTGGCGAGGTATTTGGAGATGATGCGCTTCAGGATCACCGCAGCAATGATGCTGAGTGCCACGATGCCATACGCCTGGATCGTGTTGTCAAATATTTTGAAGTCGAGAAAATCTTGCATATCAATGTGCTTCGTTACAATCTGTACACCTGTAATTTACCGGGATGCAGTACGTAAAGCCTTTGCATGTTCACCCTTAGCTTCAGAACATCCTGCAATATTGCTTCCAGGTTTTGTTCCTGCAATTGCAAAGATCCGGTTTCATAACGGTAAAGTATAGTGTTTTTTCTTCCGAACATAAATTTTCCGAGCACCTGGAAATCCTGCCAGCTGCGGAACGGGAGCCTGTTTTTCAGGGTTCCGAAATAGTCGAATAAGTAAACGCCTTTTGTGGTGTCATAGAGGTAAACCAACGCGTCCTGATCGGAGAGTACGGTGGGTGAAGGCAGTGAATCCAGTGCCTGGCGCAGGTCGGTGGTGGCGCTGCGCAGCGTTCCATCCTGACCGATCTTTTTGAGTTGCGCTTCCAGTTCATCGTACACCCAGATGTTGTTGTCGTTGGAAAGCCCGACCGCTTTGGGCTGGAAGATGTTCAGCTTTTTCAGGTCGATGGTATTGCGCACGTTCAGCAGGCGGTCCAGTTCAACCACCGTAGAAAAATCGCGGTAATAGAGTACGAGTTTCAACGGGTTGGAGGCATCCATCGAATACAGTTTTCCGAAACGTTTCACATCGTTGAAAACAGAAAGGGAATCCCCATCGGGATTGTATTTCTTCAGTTGGTTTTGCCGGGTAAGCAGGTAAGTATTGCCGATATTATCGGTGGTAAAATCAATGAAATCACCGTGAATTTCTCTGATAAGTTCCGGTGTTTGCGCCTGGACGAATGGTGTTCCGATAAACAGCGCCAACAGATATGTGATCAGTTTTTTCAAACCTTGTGGTACTCGAGTGAAAGATGGTTGCCATCAAAAACGGCATAGCTGTAATACTTGATCCAGTCGCCGAGGTTAATGTACCTGCTTCCTCCGGGCAGCGGCCAGTCGATGGGCAGGTGCCGGTGTCCGAATATACAATAATCGTAGAACTGCTGCTGCAATACTTCCTTGCAGTAGATGATGAGCCATTCATTTTCTTCGCCGAGAAACTTCTCGTCGGACTGCCCGGTAGCGGCCCTGCTTCTTCTGCTCAGGAAGTTGGCCAAACCTATACCCCATGCGGGATGCAGCGCACCGAACATCCACCGGCAAAGTTTGTTCCGGAATATTTTTTTGATGAATTTATAGCCGTGATCGCCTGGTCCCAGGCCGTCTCCGTGTCCGATCAGGAATTGCTTTCCATTGAATTCGAATGCTTTCGGTTCATGGTACACGGGTATATTCAGTTCTTCTTCAAAATAACCATCCATCCACATATCGTGGTTGCCTGTAAAGAAATGAACGGGAATACCTGCGTCGGTAAATCGCGCGAGTTGCCCGAGCAAACGGATGTAGCCCTTCGGAACAACGGTTTTGTATTCGTACCAGAAATCGAAGATATCACCTACAATAAAGAGTACGCCTGTTTCCGGCATAATCTGTTCCAGGAAACGTACGATCCTGTCTTCTCTTTCCCGGCTCTGCGCGTGGTTGGGTGCGCCCAGGTGGAAATCGGAGAGGAAGTAAATCTTTTTTCCCGGCGGAAGGTACATGGAGGAAAATTTAAAATTGCTTCCTACGAATGTTGATCTACAAGGAATACATACACTTCCTTCGGACCATGCACCCCTACCACCAGCGTTTTCTCAATATCGGCGGTACGACTGGGGCCACTGGCGAAAGTAATCATTGATGGAAGGCGCTCGGGGTATTTCTCCCGGACCAGTTGCATGGCATCTTTGATATCGTACACCAACTGGTTGGAATAGGCGATACAAATATGTATGGGCGCATAAACACTGGTAGTGCGTCCTCCGTTCAGTGCCGCGCTCAGCATAATAGAACCTGTACGCGCCACAAGGGCTTCACAGGTGGTGATGGCCGCATCGCAGTTGTGGAGCGTAGTAGCCTCATCAAAAGCTATTCCTGCCGCTTCCAGCACGGGTTTCAACGCATTATCTTTTGTATAGAGTACTTTCCATCCGAGCTGAACGGACAGCGCTTTCAACTGGGCCGCCATTTCCGCTTCATTCAGGCAGAACACGAATTTCCCCTGAAGCTTGGAAAAGTTCTCCGCGAACTCCATTTCCGGCTCCATTTGTTGTGGCTGATACACCGACTGATAGCCTTCACTCTGGGAAAAAGGAAGAGGCGTTGATA
>CAMLPA010000082.1 GCA_946481605.1 uncultured Flavihumibacter sp.
TGATGCGCGCATCGTTCTGGTCGAAATTGAGTGAGAAGTAAGTACTTGCTTTTTCAGATCCTGAGCTCAGCGCAACATTGTAACGCTGACGCACTTCGTTCTGCCATACTTCATCGTGGTATTCCTGCATGTAATCGTTGTTCCGCCAACTGTCGATAGTTGCGTCAAGTTCCGTTTTAGACAGTTGTCCGGCGGCTTCTTTACGGAACAGCGCATACAGCGGAGAATAGTAGCGGATGGTACCGTTCCTGAAATTGCCGTACGCATTGAACAATGCGGTGGCACTTCCTGTACGACGCAGTTCCCGGTTGTACACCGCGGTTTCATAATCGATCAGGTCGCTGGTGGAAGCGTAATGCATTTTAGAAAGATCGGGCCGTTCGGTGATGAAGCGGTCCACGTTAAAGGAGACAGTCGTCTTTCCTTTAGCGGCCTGTTTGGTGGTGATCACGATTACGCCGTTGGCGGAACGCGCACCGTAGATCGAGGAGGCGGCTGCATCTTTAAGTACGGTTACCGATTCAATATCATAGGGATTGATCTGGCTGATATCACCTTCTGTAGGCAGTCCGTCAATTACAAGCAGTGGCGTGGTGCCCACATTGAGCGAGGAAAAAGTAGCAGTACCCCGGAGTTGAAGGGAATTTTTATAGAAACTCAGTCCCGCCACCTTTCCTTCCAGCGCCGCGGCCAGGTTGGTATTGAGGTGCGCGTTGAGTTGTTCGTTGGTTACTTTGGAAGATGCGCCCGTGGTTCTTTCCAGGGGCATCGTGCGGAAACCATCGGAAGTAACGGAAACATCATCGAATAAGACAGCGGCCTGCGTAAGACATACCACGATATTCAGTTGCTCGTCTTCCACAGCGGCGTACATCAATCCGCGGGTACCACCTTTCACCCCACCCATGGCGCGGGAAACCGGGATTTCAATTGATTCGTACCCGATGGAAGAAATTACGAGTGTACCGTTCTCCGGCACATTCTTCAGGGAAAAACTGCCCTGCTCATTGGTGAGTGTTCCTTTATCGGTGCCTTTCACGCGGATGGATACACTGGCGAGTGGCAGCCCTTCGTGCGTGGTAATGGTACCCTTTACCAACGGTACTTCTCTGGCTTCCACCTGGTTTGGCGCGGAAGACAAATTTGCCTTCTTGATAAAAATAGTTTTGTTCTCGATAAAATAAGTAAGGCCGGTACCTTTGAAAGCCTGATCCAGAAAGCTTTTCAGCGGCATATTGCTGGCCTCTACCGACACCAGCGGCTTTGCCGCCAGCAGATCGGGATTGTACAACACGAGGTAACCCGTTTGCTGTTTGATGACAGGGAACAGTTTTTCCAGCGCCACCTGACGGGCCCTGTAACTGATTTGTTGTGAAACGCCCGATGCACAGATGTGCATACTGAAAGCGAACAGAAAAAATGCGGTGAATCGCATAACACGATACGTTTTGGCTGATAAACGCAACCCGGAGCTATTGGCGGAATTATTGCCCGCGCACAGGATTCCCAGGTTACGAAAAGTGGTAAAAAACATACTTTTGTAACAGTTTGGTTGATAAATAAGCAGTTCAGAACGCTACTTGTAATTATTGGCCTTACTTGCCGGGAGTGTTGCACCACTTCCGGTTTTCAGTTTTATGACTACACCCTGCGGTGGAATTTTTATTTTTTAACGGTCAGTTTGCGCCCCTCCATCTGCACTTTTACCCCGATCTGGTTCAGCGCATTCACCACCTGCTTGAGAGTAAGCTGCCTTTCCATTTCTCCGGTAAACACCTGTTGCGGAACGCCGTTTTCATATACCACTTCCACATCATACCAGCGGGCCACCTGGCGCATCACTTCTTCCAGCCCTGTTCTTCCGGCAAAATGAAAGTTGCCGTTCTTCCAGGCGAGCGCATGTTCCGGATCACCCAGCTGCAGCCGCAATGTTCCGGTTGTTGGCAGTACTGCCTGCTGACCGGGTTTCAGCAATACGGTTTGCTTTCCGTGCACCATCTTTATTTTTCCCTCTACGAGCGTGGTCACGGCTTCGGGCTCATCAGTGTATGCATTGATGTTGAAATGTGTGCCCAGCACTTCTACTTTCGACTCCGCCCATTCCACCAGGAAAGGCTTTGCTTTATTGGCGGCCACTTCAAAATAAACTTCTCCTGAAATGCGCACCTTTCTTTCCTTGCCGGTAAATGCGGTCGGGAAACTGATGGATGACGCGGCGTTGAGCCATGCCTCCGTACCATCGGGCAATACCAGGTGGAACTGACGGCCTCTTGGGGTTTGCAGTGTATTGATGGATGGATCATTATCGCTGTTGCCTGCAAATGAAATAGTGCCATCCTGCAAGCGGATGCCATTGGCGCCAGGTGTATTGATGGTGCCATCCGGAATACTGTCCAGCACCATTTGCTGCCCGTTGGCCAGGGTGAGCACGGCACCATCCATTCCCGGGGCTACATCGTTTACCACGGCGATCTCAGCAGGAACCGAATTGTTATCACGCGTTTCTTTCTGTAAAAACAACCATGCGGCGCCTGCCAGCAATACAAATACCGCTGCTGCCTTCCAGAATACAGGGATTCTTTTAACGGGCGCCGTACTCCCTGAAAAGTGCTGTGCCCTGAATTGCTGCCAGCCCGCTTCCTGGTTGAAGGTGAGCATGGTGCCAAGTTTTTCCAGGAAAACCGTACGATCGGCATCCACAGCAGCAAGGTAGGCAGCGTTTTCTTCCGTGGCCGCTGACCAATGCTGCAGTTCAATCGTCTCCGATTCCGTCAGTGGTTCGTTGGAAAGCTGCTTATATATTATTTCCGCAATGCGTTCGTTGTTCATTACCATAAAATCCACTGCCTGTTATAGCGCAGGCATACAAGGAAAACGGATGAGGAAACCCGTCATTACAGAAAATTCATAAAAAATTAAAAAAGCTTGAAGAGCAGCAGGTAAACCCCGGTGTCCAGCCCTTTTTGAAGGAGTAAGGGGCGCAGAGCTGCAAGGGCCCGTGATTTCTGCACGCGGGCATGATTGGGGGTGATGGACAGTTTTGCTGCGATCTCCGCGATGTCCATTCCCTCCAGTAAACTCATTTTTAAAATAGCAGGACCATTACCGGGTAAGGCTTCGATGGCTTCGGCCACCATTTTGAAAAGAAAAGCATCGGTTACTTCAGGGTCGGAAACCGGCTGACCTGGCTGCGTGAGCAACAATTCCTCACGATAGCCTGCACGTACTTTCTGTTGCCGCGCATAATCGATACAGCGGTTGCGCACACCGGTGAAAAGATAGGCGCCGATGGCAGAAGTAGAATCTATTTCCGCCCGTTTCTCCCAACATTTCTGCAGCAAATGAATCGCGATATCGCTGGCCTCTTCCCGGTTGCCAATCAGGTTGTGGGCAAAATAGCTGAGTGGACGAAAAAACCGGTCGAAAACCTGCTTCATGGCCCATTCCTCTCCAGCACGGAAACCGGTTAATAGATATGCTTCCTGGTCCAACACTACGGTGTGAGTTGAAATGAACTGCAATATTACGAAAAGTTGGGGAGGGGGTTAATGCAAACACCGCGTAATGGAAAGATCAGCGACCCCTATCCGACCCACGCCCTCCCCATAAAAGACATTTATCCCCCAGGATACTTTCGTTCAGCAGAGTTTCGTATTATTGTTGTTCAACGTTCAAACACCCCCAAACCGATCATTTCTCTATGAATACACCCGACCATCACAATGCCGGGGAATTCCTGCATTTGTTCGAAATGACACCCGACTGGGTTTGTATTGCCGCAAAGAACGGTTACTTCATAGATTTTAATCCCGCCGTCCCGAATACATTGGGTTATTCAAGGGAGGAATTAATGAGCAGGCTCATCTCCGACAATATTCATCCGGACGACAAGGCGATCACCGCCACTACCCGAGCCCAACTGCTGGAGGGAAAAGCATTGCTGAATTTCCAGAACAGGTACATTGCAAAAAACGGAGACATAGTTTGGGTGGAATGGACCTCCATTTACCTGCCATCGAAAGAAGTGGTTTTCGCCATCGCGAAGAACATCACCGCCCGCAAAAAGATAGAACTGGAGATTGAGGCACGCCACCTGCAATACAGGCAGCTCGCCATACACCTGAAAAACAATATGGAGCAGGACCGAAAGTTCCTGGCCACCGAACTGCATGAAGGGGTAGCCCAACTGGCCACCGCGCTGAAATTCGACCTGGAATTGATGCATACCCAACCCGATGGTGTTGAAAAACGATTGGAACATGCGTTGGTTACCGTAAACATGCTGGTGGATACCATTCGCCGTACTTCTTTCCTAGTGAGTCCGGCCATCCTCGATGATCTCGGACTTGATGCCGCACTGGAGTGGTATTGCAGGGAGTTCTCCCAGGGAAGCGGCCTTTCCTGCAGCTACGCAGGTTCCTTCAACGAGCATCTCTTTCCAAAAGATGTTCAACTGGATTTGTTCCGCATTTGCCAGGATGCTTTCAATTGCATCAGCAAACACCACAAGGCTACTCGCATTAGAGTGGCCATCCAAAAGAAAGCCGGGAAACAGGTACTTTCCATCGAGGACAACGGGGCAGGTTTCACCAACGGCAATACCGCGCACCTGCTGCCTGTTCACCAGCGGGCACAATTCATCCAGGCGGAATACGATTTCTTTTACCGGGAAGGACAGGGCCACTGTATGGAGATCCGCCTGAATGCCACAGGCTGAACCTGTGAAAGTTATGTTAGAAGTGGCGTGTAGTGCAGCGGCCGGAACCGGGCCGTTGTCAGCCCTGCATCTTTAACCAACTGCCGCTGTTTCATGAAAAAAGAAGAAACCCGCTTTCACCAACGGAAAATAGAGTTGCTCTGGGTAATGGTGCTTTCGCTCGCAACCATCTGGGGGCTCCGGATGGTATTGAAGTTCCTGTAAGGTACTTCATGATAAGGATCATCCTTTCCTGCGACGCCAGTCATGGTGAATCCCGCGCCATCTCCCGTTCTTTATAAAAAAAAGAACATGTTTGGTACACTTGCCCCCCACGAAATAGAAAGCCTGCTGGAACAACAGTTGATCGGCCGTGTTGGCTGCCATTACGAAGGCATTACTTATGTAGTACCCATCAGCTATGTTTATGCCGATGATTGTATTTACGGTCATACCCGGGAAGGCATGAAGCTGAACTTTATGCGCAACAGCCCTTCCGTATGTTTCCAGGTGGATGATACCCGCAACCTCGACAATTGGAAAAGCGCGATTTGCTGGGGAAATTTTGAAGAGATCACCGATGAAACAGAAAGAAATGAAGCCATTGAAAAACTGCTGGGCCGCGTATTACCAGTAGTAAGCAGTGAAACCATGCATATTTCTCCTCAATGGCCTTTCCCGCCCAGGAAGAATGAACCAATTGGCGGTATTGTTTTCAGAATCCGGCTCACCCGCAAATCCGGCCGGTTTGAAAAAAGCAGCAGCAATGCCTACTTCGCGACCTGACCATTTTCCACGAGTTGTTTCAGGCGTGCGAGTCCATCGTCGTATTGTTTGCCCATGATGTCATCCATATCAAAAAACAAAAGCATGGTGTTCATGGGATAGGCATATTTTGTAGCAAAGCCCCAGGTCACCTTCGAGCCTTCAGGCGCTTCTGCCAGTGCCAGGAACGCTTCGGCTTCCCCTTCAAACGGTTTCACGAAATGGAGGTGCGACTCCACCCGTTGCATCGGATCAATTTTGGTAAGGGTCTGATTGCCCACGCCTACTTCTTCACTCTGCCATTTGAATACTGAACCTACCTGGTCGGGCGCTCCTTCAATAGAAGTTTTTGTGGCGGGATCCAGCGCGATCCAGGGGCTCCAGGTTTTCATCTCCGCAAGGGAAGATACCCTTGGCCAAACGGCCTCACGTGGCGCATTGATGGTGATGCTTCTTTCAAGAGCGTATTCTTTCTTCACAAATATTCCCGCAATCAATACAAAGGCAATGAGCAGCAGCAGCAAAAGTCCAATGATCTTGAAAAACTTTTTCATGATGGTTTGATTTAATTCAAAAGTACCGGTATTGCTTTTCTTTTAAAAGGGGATGTTGCGGCAATGAAGGGGTGGATTCCGACGAGTATCAAGGAGGCTGCTACTTTCCATCCGGGCATAAGCTACCCGATTAAAACCGAACATTGCCCCTCTCCCCGGAGAGAGGGGGCGGGGTGAGGCCCTTTCCGTATATTTATCCCACAATTCCCCATCATGAAACGCTTCCTGCTGGCAATCCTCTTTTCCGCCACCTGCACAACAACTTTTTCCCAGGCCACCCACTCCCCAATGGTGATCGCTTATTTTGCCGGGAAACCACAGGAACTGGAAGCGATTGATGTGCAGAAGATCACCCACCTGATTTATTGTTTCGGACACCTTCATGAAGGAAAGTTTCACATAGGAAGGGCATCAGATTCAGCATTGATTCAACAGATGGTGGCACTGAAAGCAAAGAAACCATCTCTGAAAGTATTGCTGTCGCTGGGCGGATGGGGCGGTTGTGAAAATTGCTCCGACGGTTTCTTCACGGCTGAAAAAAGAAAAGCATTCGCAGCTTCAGTAAAAGAGGTGAACGATTATTTTAAAACAGACGGCATCGACCTCGACTGGGAGTATCCCACCATCCGACTCGATAATGATGTGGACAAAGAACCCGTTCACAAAACTTCACCTCAGGATAAAGCCAACTTCACCGACCTCGTAAAAGAACTCCGCAAAGCGCTGGGTGCGCAGACCACCATCAGTTTCGCCGCAGGCGGTTTCAATACTTACCTCGAAAAAGCCGTTGACTGGACCGCCGTAATGCAGGTGGCCAACTTTGTAAACCTTATGAGCTACGACCTCATCAACGGATATGCCACTGAAACTGGCCACCACACCGCGTTGTACTCCACTCCCAATCAAAAGGAATCTACCGACAACGCCGTTCAGTACCTGCTGGAGAAAGCCGGCGTCCCCGCTTCCAAAATTGTGATCGGCGCCGCTTTCTATGCCCGCGTATGGGAAAATGTTCCGCCGGAAAACAACGGACTGTACCAATCCGGGAAGTTCAAAGCAGGGATCGCTTTCCGTCAGTTTGAAGAAAAACTCTCTCCTGCCGCAGGTTATACGCTGTACTGGGACAATACCGCAAAAGCGCCATACGCCTATAACCCCTCCGAAAAAAAATTCGCCACATTCGACGATGAAAGATCAATCCGGCTAAAAACACAATATGTCCTCGCACACCAACTGGGCGGAATCATGTTCTGGGAAATCAGCAACGACCGCCCGAATAAGGGATTGGTGGATGTGATTCACGAAACTATCAATGGTAAATGAACCGTTTATTTTTTCTGCAATACCAACACACCATCCACTACCAATGCACTGCCGTCTGCAGTACTGATGCTGAACACAGGCTGTACCCCATGGGCTTTTTCTTCCTTCAGCACCACCTGGTAACTGCTCCAATCACCCGCTTCGTTCCTGCAAAGCAACTGCGCGCCAACAGGAATTCGGCCCATTTCAACAGCATCGTCTCCAAATGAAACCGGGTGATTTGGCGTAGCGGAAAGACTTTTTACAGAAAGCCGCACTTCTTTCCCGGACATGCTTTCCACTACCTCATCTTTCACGAGGGTTAAAGTGGTTACCGCATAATTTTTAGGCGCATGTTTGGAAACGCCAGCTACTTTATGCACAGTGGCTTTTAATGTTTGCGGATGAATGGTCACCACTTCATCTCCTTCTTTTACGGCACTCATTTTCTTGTAACTTCCGTTGGCCATCAGCACATCTCCAGAGCCGGGAAAACAAATTTCATTGCCATAATTCGCATCTTCTGCGGGACCGGCTTTACCTGATGCACGTCCAAGCAGGAAGCTGAATTCACGGGAAAGCACATACGACAATTTCAACACGAAGTTTTTCTCGATTTTATCAATGGCATGAATGTCTTCGAAATAACGTTCCCACACTTTTCCTTCACTGGGCAGGGAAGGAATGCAGGCGGTATATAATTTACCTTTCTCGGTCGTATAGAAAAGTACAGTACCCAGTTCCTGCATACTATCACGGGCGATGAGTTTATAGAGATCGATTCTTTTCCGGAGTCCATCGTCACCGGTAATGAAGTAGGGCTTTTTCATTTCGTACCTGTCCAGCACATATTTGGGAGAAAGTTTTATGTAAGTATCCTTATCCAGGTCCTTTATCTGCGCGGTTTTGGCGAGCGCATATTCATCAGCGGTAATGGCGCGGGGTTTGGTATCCTGCGCGTGGATATGAAGTGAAAGGAAGGCAATTGTAATGACAAATAGCAATTTTCTCTTCATCGTAGTTGTCTTAATGATTATAGACTGTCTTTTAAATGTTGCGGTGGTTTTCTTTTTGAACTTTCGTTTTTAACCCTTTTCAACCTCCGTTAAAAAACGGTTGAACCGTTTTTTAGTTTGATTTTCATTTAAAACAATTAGCTGGCGCGGGTTTCAATGGATTCCTGCTCCGGCGGGTTGGGTGTACCCGGTGCCACCGACGTTGTTTTCCGTTGAGGGAAACAGTGTTTTCCTCCGAAGGGTAGCCGTGCTTTTACACCCCGGTATCCCCCTTCGAATTTTAATCATGAAATTTCCCTGAATGCTTTTTCAAATATTTTCATTTCTTCAATGGTACCAATGCTTACCCGGCACCATTCTTTGTCGCGGTATTTCCAGGAACGAACGCCCACGCCGCGTTTCATCATTTCTCCGGCGAAGCGGCGACTCTCCATTTTAACGGGAAACAATACAAAGTTGGCGGAGGAAGGAATGTATTCATAGCCTTCTGATTTCAGCACCTGGTACAGGAAATCACGGGAAGCGATGGTTTTCTGCAATGCTTCTTTCATGAACACTTTTTCCTGGTAACCGGCGTTCGCGGCCGCAGCCGATGCTGCTGAAACGCCCATGGGACCAATGCAGTAACCGGATAATTTCTCTATGATCTCCGGCGTGGAAATGATGTAGCCGATGCGCATTCCTGCCAGTCCGTACAATTTGGAGAAAGTGCGCGCCACGATAACGGGCAATCCTTTTTTAACCGCGGGTATCATGGTGGCGGCAGCGGGATCATCCATATAATCGATATACGCTTCGTCAACAAATACCGGCACTTTCGGCGCTACTTTTTCGCAGAACTGCGTGAGTTGCGCGGTCTCTACTGTAGTGGCGGTGGGGTTGTTCGGGTTACAGATGTACACCAGTGCGGCACCTGTACTTTTCTGCTCCATCGCCAGCAGATCGTATTTGTATTCCGTTGTAAGGGGCACTGTTGTGATCTTCGCACCAAAGAAGGCTGCTGTTTCAGGAAGATCATCATAGGTAAGGTCGGCGGTCACAATGGTGCCGTTGTTCTTACCGTAATATACCGCCGCCGCATGGAGCAAGGGCGTGGAGCCGGAGCAAAGCAACACCTGGTTTTCTTTCACACCTTCATGCGTAGCAATATTTTTGATCAGTTTTCCTATTTCGCCAAACGGATACTGGTAAGATAAAGTGAGTGCGTCAGTAGCAGCTTTTTTCGCTGCGGGTGAAGGGCCGAACGGGTTTTCGTTGGCCAGCAACCTGGCTTTCATCGGGTTTTCAGGATCGGCTTCCAGTACGGCCGCGTATTCCTGTTCCAGCGAGGAAAACCGTTGTTTGAATGGCGCCCGGTTGTTGGCGGGCAAAGCCGAAACAAAAGATGGGAGGAGCGGAAGTCCTCCGGCGAGGAGCGCCCCTGACTTCAGCAGGTTCCGGCGGTTGATGTTGGTCATGTTGCAGTGTTTATGTGTTGTTAGTATTGGCTTCGTTCACACGCGCATGGATAGCCGAAACAGTGCTGCGCGCCGAGTCAAAAGCGCCTGCCATCCAGGCGTTCAGGTAGGTGGTATGTTCGCCTGCCAGGTACACATTGCCATCCGGCTCCGTTAGGTGCTTATATAAGGTGTTGCGTTGTTGTTCGGTATAAACGGCCCATCCGCCCAATTGATACTTTGTTTTGTGCCAGCAAACGGAGAAACTCTTTTCAAATTCCGTATCGTATTGCGGATGAATCAGCCTACCTTTTTCCAACGCGAGTTTTTCCCTTTCCTTATAACTCAGTTCTCCGGCTTTTAATGCTCTTTCGTTGAAATGATAATAGCCGATCAGCAATCCTTTTTTACCGAGGTAATCGTTATTTGGGTAGAAGATTTGGGTGAGTTCGTTGTTGGTGTGGGTGATGCCGCCGAAAATGTTTTCGTCTTCCTCCCAGAACCTTCTTTTAAACTGTAGTCCCATCTTCCCCGTTTGGATATAGGAAGAAAAGTCGATGGCGCGGCTCAGGTTACCGGAAAAGTTATTACTGATCCCCGATAATACGGGCAATGGAATGGTACAGATACAATAGTCGGCGGTAATTTCTTTTTCACCGGAAGCCTCTTTGTACCGGACTTTCACACCTTTTTCAAGATTGGTGATCTCCGTAACCTCGGCGTTCTTCCGGAGCATGTTTCCTACTTTTTTTTCTAACGCTTCCACGATCTTATCCATCCCGCCCACAGCCTGGAAAAGCGTCATTTGTAACTCATAAGTGTATTCGGCCACATTGTAAAATTCCGGGTCCATCAGGCCTGAAGCGAGCAGGT
>CAMLPA010000083.1 GCA_946481605.1 uncultured Flavihumibacter sp.
CCCCAACCCCAAACACCGCCACCAACAGTGGCAATACCCATTTTATAGTCCGGAGACTTTTTGTTTTTTCCATCTTCTGTTTTTTTAATGGTTTAAAATGATCGCCCGCTCCGTTTGTACAGATACCGGCCGGGCAGCCGGGGCTTTCCTGGATATTCATGCCGCTGTTGTTCCCCGCGCGTGAAACGCCGGCGGCTATCGTTGCAACAAAGTTGAGACATAGATATAGCAGCCCTTCCCAGTGGTTACACCGGATAATTTTCCGGCTGGAAAGGTGTTTCGTTCTGAAAACAAAACGTACATTAGTGGTACGGCCTTCCTTCTTACACTTCTACTCTTTACATATCGGTTCAAAACGGAAAAACGGGTGAAGCCGTTGCTGATTTTTTTACCGCAACACTTCATGTTCCGTCTTTAACCGCTATTCACATCAAAACCTTATCCGATGTTCAAACAATTGGCCGGTGATTCGGAAAGCGCGTTGGCGCAGATTTGGAAAGTTTATGGCGATGAACTGCACAGGCGGATCATCCTGATCGTGGGCCGCGAAGAATGGGCCAGGGAAGTATTGTCGGATGTGTTGAACGCGTTGTGGAACAACAGAAGAGCCGTGGCAGGAATGGAGAACCCCGTAGGCTGGCTGCACACTACCGCCAGGAACAAGGCGTTGGATAAGTTGAAAAAAGAATGGAAACAAAAAAGAACCGTTGCACTGGAAGATGCCCTTCAGCCCACAGATACCATTCACCCCGATGAAACGATCAACTACCTCGAACTGAAACGAAACATGCAGAAAGCGATCGCATCCCTTCCGGAACAGGAGAAAAAAACCTTTCAACTCTGGTTCGAAACGGATCTCACAAGAAAGCAGATCGCCGAACGCCTTAACCTTTCCGAGAACACCATTAAAAAACACTTATCCCTTGCCAGAAAAGCCGTACGGAAATTCCTTGAACAGATCAGGTCGCTGTTCACGTAACAGCGCCATCGCTTAAAAATTCGCCCGATGATCCATCAACAGGACTATGTAAAGTCCCTCCTGAAAAAACACTTTGAAAGAACAATCGCTCCAACAGAGTTATTGCTCCTGCAAGACGCATTCCTTTTGTATGAAGATGCGGAAATGAAAAGTATGATCGATGAAATGATTGTTGCCGTGCTGCCCGGAACAACACCTCCTCCTGTAGACTGGGAGGCGTTTGTGGCGGAAGAAATGGCGGGGTTGAAGAAGAAATTTACTCCTATCCGGCCAGTCAAATAGCGCACAAATCTCATGCAATTGCCGCAGTCTGAAGATCAGATGAGGTTGATCATGACAGGATTAATTTAATTCCTGTAGCTCGCTCTCTATAGCTTCTATTTGCGGTAACGAGGACCTCAGTTCTTCAGGCACTGCTTTGCTTAGTTGGTAGTCGGAAATACCTATCGCATTCCTGTAACCTTTTAGAGAATACTCGGCCACCACCTCATTTTTTCCCTTACACAGCAGCAAGCCAATGGTTTCATTGTCTTGAGCGGTTTTTAATTTATCGTTTACAATGTTGGTATAAAAATTCAGTTGGCTGGCATCTCCCGGTTCAAAGGGCCGCGCCTTCAACTCTACCACAACATAGCAACGGAGGCGGATATGGTAAAACAGAAGATCAGCATAAAAATCAGCTCCTCCAATTTCGAAATGTATTTGCTTTCCAACAAATGCAAATCCCTGACCGAGTTCCAGCAGGAACTTGGTGATATGATCAGCCAATTGCTTCTCAATATCTCTTTCATTGCTTTTCTCACGGGCCTGTACAAAATCAAAAATATAAGGGTCTTTCAGCAGGTATTGTGCAAAATCCGACAACCCATCAGCACCACATGATGCGACCAGGTAACATTTGGCAACACAGACTGCATAAAAACGTTCTCCTCCATTTGTGCAACAGGCTGTTGCACAAATTCATTCTCTTGATTATCAATAAATTGATCTGGAATACCCTCTGGCTCCTCTATCGAATTGGCGTTCGGTTCGGAAAGCAACAACGCTATAACCTTCTGTTGCGAAATGTTTGGCTTTTGTAACTGTCCCGTTAAGTACATATACCTTCTTATGAGAGGAATCGTATAGCTTTCAGCGAACTTGCGCATATACTTCAGGTTGCGTTCCGAAAATCCTTTTATCCCAGAAAATTCCTTTTTCAGATCGGCTGATAAAAGTTCAATCACCTTGGCTCCCCATCCTTCCTTCTGCTGATTTTCCAGAATAAGCCTTCCCAACTGCCAATACAATAGCAATAATTGCCTGTTTGCCGCAGATACGGTTTTGAGCTGAGCTGTTGCTACCTTGTCTTTTACTATTACAAGTAAACGCTTATACTCTTTATCATTCATAAGTAAACACAAATAAATACATCGCTTTCCGAGTCAGAAACTACTGCGCCTGGAAGACGAAATGAATAGAAATTAAAACTTAAGGTGGCTGCTTCACCGGATGGGAACCTAAAATCTCCTTTCAGGTGTGTGGTGAATTCAAAACTATATTGTTTTCCGGAATTAAAAAAACGGCGTTTGGTGCGTAAGCAAAATCATAAAGTAAGAAAGGTGTCAGTTGTTCCAAAATATTAATGGAACCTCACCCGTTCTTCTCCAGCCTGCTCAAGGTTTCCCGCGATAAACCAAGATAATGCGCAATCATCGTCTTGGATACGCGCTGGAACAACTGCGGATACTGGTGCAGCAGCAATTCATACTTCTCCTTAGCAGAATTGCGCATCATAGACAACACTCTTTTCTGCAGCCCCACATACCCACCAAATGCTTTGCGGGCATGGAACTGGTGCATGGCCGGAACTAATTTGCACATAGCTTCTTTATCGGCCATGCTCAACTCCAATACCATACAGGGTTCCAGGGCCTGCACATCCATTTCACCCGTACCCTGTAAGGCATACGCGGGATAATCGGATACCCACCAGCCTTCCATCGCGAATTGTAAGATGTGTTCCTTACCTGAATCATCGTACAACGAGGCTTTCAACAGCCCTTTCACCACAACGAACTCTGAAGTGACCCGCTGCCCGTTGCGCACCAGGTATTCCTTCCGCTTCAACGTTCTCGATTTAAAGAACGGCAATACATTTTCAAACGCCTCATCGCTGAGCGGAACGATCTCCGAAATATGACGGCGCAAAAAAGAAGCATATTCCATGGGGTAAATGTACAACAGGAATATGCTTCTTTAAAGTATGCTCAAATGAACTAGCGAGCGCTTGCTTCCAGCACCTTCTTCATGGCTTCGCCCACACCTTTGGCCGATTGTGGGTTCTGGCCCGTGATCAACCTGCCGTCAACGGTAACATGGGGTTGCCATGGCGCTGATTTTTCGTAGATGCCGCCCCGCTCTTTCAGTTTATCTTCCATCAGGAAAGGCACCACATCGGTTAGTTTCACCAGTTCTTCTTCCTCGTTGGTGAAGCCGTTCACTTTTTTACCGCGCACCAGGTATTCACCATCCGAAAGTTTGATGTTCACAATACCTGCCGGGCCATGGCATACCGCACCCACCAAACCGTCGCGCTCATAAATCTGCGTGGCAATACCGGGGATGGCATCGTTGGAAGGAAGGTCCCATACCGCTCCGTGTCCACCGGCATAAAATATGGCCACGTAATCTTCAGGGTTTATTTTATCCGGCGTTAGGGTGTTGGTGATTTTTTCATGGTACACGCTGTCTTCCCAGAACTTTTTGTTGACGGGGTCTGAAAGATCGAAGCCATCTACCGGAGGATTTCCACCCTGCGGACTCACAAAATCAATTTCATAACCGGCTTCATGCAACACCTCCCATGGATGGGACACTTCGCCGAGATAATAGCCGGTTTTCTCCCCGGTATTTCCTTTGGTACCATGGCTGGTCACCACAAATAAAATTTTCTTTTTCATAACTGTATTATTTTCTGATGAATGTTTTTCTGATGTCTCGTTACAACTTGTAAAAAACGATGCCAATAGCGCAAGTGCGGCAATGGTAGCTGCTGTTTTCATGATGCAATAGATGGGATTAAAATTTGTTCTTCGGAAGGAACCGGTATTTGTTGGGAAAGATGGGCAAGATAGTCTCGATGGTAACCGCTGATGCGCTCTTGTGTGGCATTTTTTTCCAGGTCGTGGAAGTGGAAGCTTTCTAGGGCATCCATGCCGGTGAAGGCATTCATGCGGTGGAAACCGAACATTACGCCTTCATCTACACTTTTCTGGTGAAAGAATTCACCGGGAAGCGTGAAAGCCGTTTCGGGTGCGTTCCAGGTGGTGGTAAGCATATAAACACGTCCGTGCAGGGAGCCACCCGTGCCGTAGTTGATGGCGGGGTTTTCCTTCTTGCGGCCATCGCTGTAATACAGTCCGTTGCGGTGACCGGCGGTAAAAACTTTATCGATGTATGCTTTCAGTTTATGCGGTAGTCCGAACCACCAAACCGGTGTATGGTAAATGATAACATCGGCCCAAACGAATTTCTCTACTTCTTCCATCAGCTCATAGGGCTGGTTGATATCGGTGATTTTGAGTTGAAAGCCGTTTGCTTCGGTAAAATAGGTTTTATCCCATTCCACCAATGTATGGTTGAACTTCCCGCCCGAATGGGCGAAGACCTGTCCCCCGTTGATGATGAATATCTTTTTCATGTTGAATTTCTTTATGCAAAGTTGCACAGCAGAAAGGGACCACACCTGTGATGCAGGTCACAAATACACGAGACATTGCCTAGGAACTGTTAAAACAGTTGTACGCTGTTTTCCGGGTTTCAACGCGCCAGAGAACCTTCGTACCTTTGTATCCGCAATTATTTTCATGCTTAGGAAAGATTTCATCAGGTTTTCAATATTGGGAGGAACAGTTATGAACAGCTTATCAGCATTCAACAAATTCACTTCGGAACTGGGAGAACAGGAATACCTGATGCCCGTTCTTTTTATTGGGCACGGTTCACCGATGAACGGCATTGAAGACAATGATTTCTCCCGCCAATGGACAAACGCGGTAAAAGATATTCCCACGCCCGCCGCCGTATTGGTGGTTTCCGCGCATTGGTTTACCAATGGTACCAAAGTAACGGCGATGGATACACCGCCTACAATCCACGATTTTGGTGGCTTCACCAAAGCGCTGTTCGAGGTGCAATACCCGGCGCCGGGTTCCCCGATACTCGCAAAAGAAACTGCGGACCTGCTGAAACCTCTTACAGCAGTGGAACTGAACCACGACTGGGGTCTGGACCATGGCACCTGGACGGTGATCCGCCACATGTATCCCGATGCAAAAATACCCGTGCTGCAACTCAGTATCGATTATACCAAAGGCCCACAGTACCATTACGACCTCGCCAAAGAATTGTATGCCCTCCGCAAAAAAGGCGTGCTCATTGTAGGCAGCGGCAACATGGTACACAACCTCCGCATGGTGGCCTGGGATAAAATGGATGTGCCCGGCTTCGGTTTCGACTGGGCACTGGAGCTCAATGAAGATTTCAAAAAGTTCATCGCCGAAGGCGATCACAAAGCCTTGATTCAATACGAAAAACTGGGTCGCAAGGCACAACTCGCCATTCCAACGCCCGAACATTATCTCCCGCTGATGTACACATTGGGATTGAAAGGCCCAAAAGATGCCGTTTCCTTTTTCAACGACAAAGCGGTGGCCGGCTCCCTCACTATGACTTCCGTAAGATTAGGCTGATTTCGGGCAGGCGGCTACCTTTGCATTATGAAAGCCGGAACCGTTCTTGAAAGTACAGCGCTGCTCAACGGAGATTTCTTCGAGGGCGCCACCATACTCATTACTGAATACAATGAGCAAGGCGCTATGGGCTTCGTAATCAACAAACTTTTCCCCCGCAAACTCAACGAGTTAGCAGAATTCAGCCAAACCGTTCCCTTTGACCTCTACGATGGCGGTCCGGTTGACCGGGAACACCTTTATTTCCTGCATACCAGGCCCGATCTTATTGAAGGAGGGAAAAGGATATTTGAACGGATGTACCTGGGCGGAGACTTCAAATCAGTGGTGGAATGCCTTAATATGGATGTTATTGAAGACTCGGAAATCCGCTTGTTTATTGGTTACTGCGGTTGGGACGCGGGAGAACTGGAAGCGGAAATTGCTGAAGGAAGCTGGAAAATATTACAGAAAAACAGTTTTTAGCTGATGCAGTAGCTGAAAAATCCGGCAAACGGTTGCGTGTTCGTATTCCCCGCACATTCCCTAATTTGCCTGCATAGCTATTTTACTCATTTACAGCAAGTGTGTGTTTTGTTTTGAATGCCTCCTTTTCGGGAGGCATTTATCATTATAAGAAGTTGAAAATCAGAGTAGAAAGGAAATTTTTAACAAATTGTTGCAGGCAAACGCTTTAGTAATTATCTTGCGGCCATAAAAAAAGAAAGTCAACTGTAGAAACAGTCGACCTCTAACGATTGCTTGCCATATGAAAAAGTTCGAGTAATCTTGTTTTTTTAGTTCTCTTAGGCCTCTAACACTTGCTTTGTCACTTCTACGATTGCTTGCCTATGAACTATCTTTCTGAACTGGAACAAAGATACCACGACTACCTGCGCGGGAAAAATCAAATTTTAGACGTTTTTATCATGCCCAAAACAGGGGGATGCTTGCAAAACCCTTATTGGTATTGATTTTGAGGAAATATAACTTATGAGTTCCAACCGGTTTACAGACGCATTATTTCAATTGGTTCTTTCGCTGGAAAAGTCGGAAAAAAGGCATTTCAAGCTCTATATAAAAAGAAGTTCGGCCAAAGAGGACCTTCGTATCATCCAATTGTTCGATGCATTGGATAAAATGACCGAATACGATGAGCGCCCTCTCCTGAAAAAACTGGCCCCCATTACCAAATCGCAGCTCGCCAACCTTAAAACACACTTATACAAGCAGTTACTGTCGAGCCTGCGCATCCTGAAAACGGCCGACAGCATCGACCTTCAACTGAGTGAACACCTCGATCACGCGCGTGTACTCTACAACAAAGGCCTGAAGCAACAGGCACTGAAGATCCTCGAAAAAGCCAAAGAACTGGCCAAGGCCAACCACAAATACAACTACCTCGCCCAGGTAATTTCCCTCGAGAAAAAAATCGAGACCCTGCACATCACGCGGAGCGAGCAGGAGAAAACGGAAAAACTGGCCGAAGAAGCACTGGATATCTCCAACCACATCAACAGTGTGGTGCGTCTTTCCAACCTGGCCCTCCTGCTGTACCGCTGGTATATCAAGAATGGTCATGCGCGGAACGAAGCAGATGAAAAAGATATCCGGAAATTCTTTAAGGAGAACCTGCCCCAGGACGCACACCTCGTAACGGATTTCTACGAAAAACTCTACCTCTACCAAAGTTATTGCTGGTACGCGTTCATCCGCCAGGATTTCTTAATGTATTACCGCTACAGCCGTAAATGGATCGACCTCTACATTGAGCAACCATCCATGAAAATGGTGGAAACGGGCCACTACATTAAAGGAATGCACAACCTGCTGAACGCGCATTTCGACCTGAGAAACTTCTCGGAATTTGAAAAAACACTGCGGGAATTCAAAGCTTTCGAGCATGAATACGAAGACCGCCTGCACGATAACTTCAGAATCCACACCTTCATCTACATCAGCAGTGCACGCATCAACCAGCACCTGATGCAGGGCACCTTCGCCGAAGGACTCAAAATCATGCCGGAGATCGCTGAAAAAATGAACGAATACGCGTTGTATGTGGACACCCACCGCCTGCTCGTATTCAACTATAAAATGGCCACCATGCACTTCGGAGCGGGCAACTACAGCACGTCCATAGACTACCTGCAAAAGATCATGCAGGGACAGGGTGACCTGCGCATCGACTTACAGTGTTATGCCCGCCTGCTGCACCTGATGGCGCATTACGAGTTACAGAACTATGATATCATAGAATCACTCACCAAATCGGTGTACCGGTTCATGGCGAAAATGAACAACCTCACCGTAGTGGAAGAAGAAATGTTCCGCTTCCTGCGGCACAACTTCAACGTATCGCCAAGGAAACTGAAGCCGGAACTGGAGAAATTCCTCCATAACATCAAACACCTGGAGAAGAACAGGTTTGAAACAAGGGCTTTTGCTTACCTCGATGTGATTTCATGGGTGGAGAGTAAGGTGTATGAAAAACCCATGGGAGAAATTATTCATGGTAAATACCTGGAAAGCAAGCGGAGCAAGAAAAACTAATTTTCAAGGGCTTCTTTCGTTTTTTCCCAGGTCTCCCCGGCTAAAACCGGCTTGTACCGTCTTGCGCCTTTTTTGCTGTTTTCAATAATGTATGTGGCCCTTTCTTTTAACTCAGGATGTGTACTCAACCATACAAGGTAGTCGGGTTCGTTGTCTGAAAGTTTGTATAGAAAGTCTGCGAATGGTTGCGGGTCAATATGGGCGTTTTCTAAATATTCTATCGCTTTTATGTCAGCGTCTTTTTCGAGGCTTCTGTCGAAGGCGGAAGAAGAAAGCACTTTTGCGGCTTCTTTGGCCACTTCTGCGCTACCATTCCCGGTTGTCATGGAAACTAAAACGGAAAAGCCCATTTCTTTCACCAGTTTCTTCATCACATGCTTCAGTTCAATATGCGCGATTTCATGGCATATAACCCCACTTAACTCCTCCTGGCGATCTGTGTTTAAAATCAAGCCCGTATAAATGATTAAATGCCCATTGGGTAAAGCGAAGGCATTAACATCATCCTTCCGTAGGATATGAACTTTTATGCTGTTTTTATCGATATTGTTTGCTTTACATACTTGTGCCACAATACTGTCCACGGCATTAATTACCTGTGTGTTGTTGATTTCTTCATCAGCCTGTTTAAAGACTTTCCAAAAAAAATCGCCCAGCTTTTGCTCGGTTTTATCTGTCACGTGCTGAATTTCAAAAATGCCCACCCAGTTTATCCGGGATAAGGCAAACCAGGCGCCGAAAAAAACAGCAACTGTTACAAGGCCTTGCGTAAGGGTTGTTTTCATACTTTTATTTGCAGATCATATTCGTAAGCGGGCCATAAAACCACCATTCCACATGAATGCCTTTTCTTGTTTGAATGGCCGTGTAAATGGTGGCAACAAATTCGGCCAGGTTGAACGCAATGGCTACGATCATGTAAGCAACGTATCTGTTCGTAACCACCTCGTCGCTAAAAATGATGGATATGGTCCACCAAAACCCGAAGCTGTTGATGAAAAGCATAGATGCCTGAGACAGTAAAGCCTGTGTACAATGCCAGCGAACGAAGTAGGTGGATTTTCGGTTGCCCAGATAAAAGATTAGGGTGGCAATAAGGTTTACGATGGGCAAAGGAAGTCCGGCAATCAGGGCGACCAACGACATCAGGTAACTTCCTGAAGCCCTTTCCGCTTCATGTTCACCAGGCTCATAACTGAATTTTTTTGTGTGTATCATACCCCTTTTGTGATGTTCCAGACCCAATTGATAAGTACCAGCAAGATCAGCGCTATAGCATATTTTGGCTTTCTCAGATAAGCTTCCATCCTTTGATAAAAGTTAAACAACGAACTGCTTTTTCTGAGGAAATCCGCCGCAATCCAGACCGGAGCAATCACCATAATTAAAGCGATGATGTACCCCATCGGATTCAGCAGTAGCGCATCCCAAAACCTACCCTTTAACAGCGCGCCAACGGCCCGGGTTGAGCCACAGGAAGGGCAGGGCATATTGGTGACGTGCTTAACCAGACAAACTTCCGCCGATCTGTTTCCGGCAGTGCCCGCCTGGAAGCCGTAATACACCC
Organism: uncultured Flavihumibacter sp.; assembly: GCA_946481605.1. The sequence goes on from CAMLPA010000083.1 coordinate 9,812, forward strand.
AGATATACCCTGCAATACAAGCTACAAACAGCATAAGATATAGCTTGCTCCTGTTCATTATCATCAATACAAAAATTGCTGAAGTTTTTGCATGTTCTTTTCTCTGGTAGCGCCCTGAATCATGAACCAGTCGATGATGGCCCAGATTCCAAAACCGCCGCAGGTCAGCAGTTTTCCTACGCCAAGCCCAGTATCTCCAATCATAAAGCGGTCTATACCCAGGTTTCCGGCCAGAATTGAGACGATCAGTGTGGTGGTGGGGTCCTTAAATTGTGTGGTGGAAAGCATGGGCCATTTAGCATCATCAAGTGAAAGCAGCTTTTCCCTGATCATGTGCATTTGGTGACTTTCAAAGAACTTACCATTTGACATCAGAAACATGTCAACTTTTTGTGCATCCATTTTTTTTCTACGGTTTAAATTATCTTATCCTACTCGTCAGGCTTTTCGGTTACGCCCCCTTTATTGAGCTGGAGCATGGCCTCCATTTGGGTATCAAAATACTCATACTTTTGATTTTTTCTTGAAAGATTTTTGCCGATCAGTATTCCAGCACCACCTCCAATTCGCAGCCTGCTCCCGGAGCGGAGCGGAGGTCCATTTTGCCATTGTACAAACTGATCCGGTTCCGGATATTGGAAAGTCCGATGCCTGTAGTAGCGCTTCCGGACTTAAGCCCTTTGCCATTGTCGCGCACCCCAAGTTTTATTTTGTTGTCCGGCTGCTGAATAATGACGATTTCTATTTCGCTGCCAT
>CAMLPA010000084.1 GCA_946481605.1 uncultured Flavihumibacter sp.
CTGGGTTTGATGGCGAAAACGCCTTTGCTTCTGTCGGCGGCGCTCACGTTACCGAAGGTGAATATCACGAGCCCGAGTTCGGGCAGTTGCATATTCGCGGCGTATGCTTCTTCTTTTATATGTTGGTAGCTCATACGGTTTGAAGGGCAGGTTGTTCAGTTGGAAAAAGCGTTTCCACCTGTTTGCCGAAGCGGAGGTAAAGGTTGTATTTTTCTTTGTAGATGGCCACGCGTGCGGGGTCGGGATGGTATTCTGCATCGAAGCCCTGCCCCATCGCATTCATGGCGTCTTCTACTTTCGGGTACAGACCGGCTACAGTAGCAGCGAACATCGCCGCACCGATGGCACAGGTTTGTTCGGAGCGGTGAATTTTGATGGGCATGTTCATAACATCCGCCATCATCTGCATGATGAAGGGCGACTTGCGGGCTACGCCGCCCATTCCGATCAATCCTTTTACAGGAATACCTTCCTGTATGAAACGATCTACAATGGCTTTGGCGCCGAAGCAGGTGGCTTCCACCAGTGCGCGGAACATCCTTGGTGCATCAGTTCCCAGGTTCAGCCCGGCGAAAGCGCCTTCCAGCAACTGGCTCGCATCGGGTGTTCTTCTTCCGTTCAGCCAGTCCACCGCGAGTTCGGTTGTTTCTTCCGGACCAATTTCAGCGGCTTTCTGCGCCAGCATGGGAATGATCTTATCTACGGCTTCATTCACCAGTTTATCAGCGGTTTCCGCATCTACTAGGGAAGATTTTCCTACCAGTTCTTTCACGGGCCAGGCCAGCACGTTTCTAAACCAGGCGTAAGCGTCTCCGAAAGCGGATTGCCCTGCTTCCATCCCAATCATTCCGGGGATAATGGAGCCATTCACCTGGCCGCAGATGCCTTTCACCAAGGTATCGCCCACTTCATCTACGGGCGCCACCAGCATATCGCAGGTGGAGGTACCCATCACTTTACTAAGGTAATACGGTTCAATTTGTCCGCCCACTGCGCCCATGTGGCAATCGAAGGCGCCTATACCAATTTTCACATCAGCGGGAACGCCGAGTTTGGCGGCCCATTCCGCGCTGATGGTACCCGCTTCCTGGGAAGCATCGTACACTTCGGTAAACAACTGGTCCCTTCTTCCGGCCAGCAAAGGATCGAGGGTAGCGAAGAACTCCTCGGGAGGAAGTCCGCCCCAGGCTTCTGCCCACAATGCTTTGTGTCCGGCAGAACATACGCCGCGACGAATATTTTCAACGCCCTTTCCTCCGGTAAGCAGGAAGGGGATCCAATCGCAATGTTCTACCCACGACTGGCAGGCATCGCGAACGGCGGCATCTTCACGAAGGATGTGCAGCCATTTGGCCCAGAACCATTCGGAAGAATAAATGCCTCCTATAAACTGAATGTAATTGGTATCGAATTTCTCTGCGTGCGCGTTAATTTCTGCCGCTTCATCCACGGAAGTATGGTCCTTCCACAATACGAACATCGCGTTGGGATTCTCTTCAAAACCGGGGATCAGCGCCAGCGGCACGCCATCAGCATTCACGGCAATAGGGGTAGAACCGGTGGTATCAATGGAGATGGCGCGGATATTCGCGGCCACGTCTTTGCCCACGGTTTCAATACACTGGCGGATACTGGTTTCCAGTCCTTCCACATAATCCAGCGGGTGCTGCCTGAACCTGTTGCTGCGGGGATCACAATAAAGACCTTTCTTCCAACGGGGGTAATAGAACACGGAAGCGGCCATCTCTTTGCCGGAGGCGGCATCCACGATCACACTTCTAACGGAGTCGGTACCATAATCCACTCCGATCACATAATTTGAAGAAGCCATGGCAAACAATAAATTTCCGCTAAAGGTAATGTATTTCTTTTGAAGTGTAAAAGTTACAATTATATGATTTGAACGAAAAGTTAGCGGATTTTGACTGGGGAGGTTTCACGCCACGACGCAAAGGAGCAAGGACGCAAGGCGTTGTTTGTTGGGCAGATTGCTGAAAGGAGGAAAATTTTGTTGCTCGCAAAGGCGCAGAGGCGCGGAGTGTATCAGCTTATCGTGCTACAGAAAGGATTATCTCGCCACGGCCAATGTATGCTTGTTAAGTATAAGTGGAAACCGCAAGCACGATAATTAATTGAGGAGATCAATCAGGAAGTTTTTGTAGTTCTAACACTGCTTTATACCTCTCAGGATCAGCAGCGCTAAGTTTGGAAGCGCAAGTACAAGTACGCCGGGGAAATTTTTCTCCTTCCAATACTATGGTGCAATGCACTGTTACTGGGGAAACGCCAAATCACCGGATCAACCATTGCTGCATCACTGCATTTTGCCGTTAGTTTCGTGTTGAGCCTGAACGCCGCGTCACCTCTCCGCTGCAAGAATATCTCTATCCTGGCAGCCCTTGAGCCACTCTTCGCGCCTCCGCGTTGCGAGGCACGAAGCAATTGCGAGAAACATCCCTCAGCTCTCAGCACCTCAACCGCCCCTTGCGTCCCGCTCCTGCGAGGAACGAAGCAGTCCACTGCGCAGTGCGAAGCACAAAGCAGTTGCGAGAAAAACATTCACCCTCACCTGAAATACCCCGTAACACCCCCTGCAGGCGCCAACTCAACCGTTACAACCCCGCCCACATTACTTTCCCTGAAACCACCCGCCTCCGCCCCATCGGCAATAACATACACCCCTTTCGCCCCGAACTGCTTCGGATCGATGGTGATTTTTTTGGGAGCAGTACTTCCGTTGATGGCCGCGAAATACCAGCGCGACCCCGCTTTGCGGGCAAGCACCACATATTCCCCCGGGAACCCGTCTATAAAACGGATATCCTCCCAGGTGAAGGGAAGTTTGGTAAGGAAGGTGCGGACATATTCCGGAACGGAATTCATGCCTGTAGGCGATTCGGCATAATGCTGGATACCGGATTCGAAGAGTACGGAGAGTGCCAGTTCGAAGCCCGCACTCGTCCTCCGTTTGGAGGAACCGGGATACGAGGTAAGGTTCACCGGTGTAAAGTCCATGGGATCGAACACGTTGCGGGTGAAGGGTAACATGGCGCAATGGTTAGCCTGTTTATCGGCACTGTTTTGCGTGAAGGTCACCATTTCGAAGCCGAGTACTGCTTCGGCAGTCATCAGGTGGGGATAAGTGCGGTACCAGCCGCGGGGCAGCGTGGCGCCGTGGAAGTTCACGAGCAACTGGTGTTTTGCCGCGGATTCCAGGATATCGATGTAATATTGGATCACGCTTTGTCCATCGCCGCCGAAGAAATCTATTTTAACCCCTTTGATGCCCATTTGATGGAGTAAGGCGAATTCGGCTTCCCGGGCTTCCTTGGTAAGGAGTTTGTTTTTGGGCGTGTATTTTACGGTGTTCCAGTCTCCGGCGGAGTTATACCATAAAATAAGTCCTACATTCTTTGAAGCGGCGTACTTTGACAGTTCCTTCATTTTATCGTAGCCGATATTGCGGTCCCAGTTCACGTCTATCAGGCAGTAGGGCCATTTCATCTGGTGGGCAAGGTCAATGTAGCGCACCTGTTCATTGTATACGATAGAATCATCTTTGCTGATGATCCAGCTCCAGGAGGCTTTTCCAGGCTTTATCCAATCTGTTTTAATGTTTTCTTTCTGCGGAGCGGCAAGGTCGGTGCCCAGCGTAGATTCAGTGATGGTTTTGAGGGAGCCGATGGTGATGATGCGCCAGGGGGAAACCTGGGGCAGGGTTGAGGTGGGCACGAGCGCCTTTCCGAAGATCACTTCTCTCGGGTCAGGAAAACCGATCTGGTAAACTGGGGATTTCCCATCGCTCACCAAACGGGTGGCGCAGTAGTTGCCGTCCATGCCCGCTTCGGTGATCAGCACCCAGGCGTTCCCGGTCCTGAAAAGGGCAGGATACACCCACCCGGATTGGGTGGGCGATTCCTTACCCGCCTGTATGTTTTGTTCGTAATACTCTTCGTATGAGGGATTAGTGGCCTCCCACCCGGATTTGGCCACTGCCACCGGTTGTATCCAGGCACGGGTGGCCGTATCAAAAGCGAAAGCAGTGTACTCCTTTTCGATCTTCCTGATCACGGGATCGTTGCCCATGAGCATGTATTTGAAGGCCACGCCATCGTTGGAAGCGCGAAATACCACGTCCAGTGTTTTGCCCGCTTTGTTGCGCAGCCGGATGGTGCGTTCCTTTGCGGTATAGGTGATGTTCTTTTTTTTGCCGTGCAACAAACTGTATTTATCGGTGATGGTCAGTTCATTGCCCACAGGCTCCATCGTTAACCCGTTCATAAAATCGCCATCTTCTCTTTTCAGTCCCAACATCGAAGGACGCAGCACCTGTTTTCCAAGGTGGGCAACTTCATACAACGCGGCGCCCGCTTCATTCAAAAGAATGCGCACGGTTATTTTGCGGTCGGGACTGCTCAATACGACCGGCGGTGCGGCCAGCACACGAAAGGATGCAAACAGGAACAGGAAAAAGAAGATGGCTTTATTCATAAATAATGGTCTTGTTTATTTCGCCACTACAATCTTGTAGATAGTGGAGGTGCTGTATTTTTCTCCGGGCTTCAGAATGGTGGTTGGGAAAGAAGGCTGGTTGGGAGAATCAGGATAGTGTTGTGTCTCCAGGCAAAGAGCCGTATGCTTGTTGATGGCCTTTCCATCTGAAGTTTTGATTTTCCCATCCAGGAAGTTGCCGGAATAGAATTGCAGACCAGGTTCTGTTGTATACACTTCAAGTTTACGGCCGGAAGTAGAATCGCTCAGCCAGGCCACGAGCGCCATGCCGTCTTTTTTGTTCAGCACAAAGTTATGGTCGTAACCGCCGGGCACATTCGCGATACGGGCACCGATCTTTTCTGCTTTTTTGAAATCGAACGGTGTACCTGCTACGGGTGCCAGTTCCCCGGTTGGGATCAGCGTTTTATCTACCGGCGTGTATTTATCGGCATCTACCCAGAGTTGGTGGTCGAGGATCGTGTTTTCCACGTTACCTGTCAGGTTGAAGTAACTGTGGTTGGTGAGGTTAACAGGCGTAGCCTTATCGGTTTCAGCGGAATAGTCAATTTTCAGTTCGTTGTCGTTGGTAAGCGTGTAAGTAACGGATATTTTGAGGTTACCGGGATAGCCTTCTTCGCCATCTTTACTCACATAAGAGAGCGTGAGTGCCGAAACGGAATCGGCATAAGGTGCCACATCCCATACCACTTTGTCGTAGCCTTTATTACCGCCATGCAGATGGTTAGGACCATCGTTGGTAGCCAGTTTGTAGGTTTGTCCATCCAGTTGGAACTGGCCTTTCGCGATCCTGTTGCCATACCTGCCGATGACAGCACCGAAATATGGTGGTTTGGCCAGGTAACCTGAAAGACTGTCGAAGCCCAATACAATATTGCCGGAGTTGCCGTTCTTGTCGGCAATGTTCCAGGCAGTCACTACGCCGCCGTAGTTGGTGATTTTCACCTGGGTGCCCACCCCATTGGTAAGGGTGTACAGGGAAACTTTCTTACCATCGGCTTCTCCCCAATCCGCTACGGATACGGAACTTTTAGCCGTTGTTTTAACGAGGGCCGAGTCAGCGCCCGGTGTTTCAGGAGCATTCCCGCAGGAAGCGGTGAACAATGATGTACCTAAAGCAAGCAGGGTTGCGCCGGCAAACAATTTACGCATGTTGTTGATCTTTTCGTTTGTATATTAATGTTATTGATCCAGTTGTTCAGTAACGGGCCATCCGTTCTCATCCCAGGTGAGCGGCATGATCTTCAGTTTGGACCGTCCGTTGTCTTTTCCATCATACGCGTGGAACACGAGATAATCTTTCCCGTCAAAACTGCAAACCGCATTGTGGCCCACGCCATTCCAGCGTTTGTTTCCTTCCAGCACCAGGCTTCCCCCTCCTTCATCCATCCGCTTTTTTTCCTTGTCCAGATAAGGACCTTCAATACTTTCGCTTCTACCGACCATCATTTTGTAGGTGCTTTTTTCTCCCCTGCAACAGTAGTCAAAGGAAACGAAAAGATAGTAATATTTCCCCTTCCGGAACAGAAAAGGCGCTTCGATGGCCGCGTTTCCGGCGAGTGTATCGTGCATAAATTCAGTTCTGCTCCGCCTGGCCACGGTTACCCATTTTTCAGGAACGGCAGGCTTTGAAAATGTTGTATCCAGTTTTACGAGTTTCATGCCATCCCAGAAAGAACCAAATACCAGCCAGGGTGTTCCTTTTTCATCCAGTTGAAGGTTGGGATCGATGGCGTTCCAGTTGTCTCTTCCGGGAACGGATTGAATGACTTTTCCCTTATCAATCCATTTAAAATCCGGGGAGGAAGGATTCAATGTTTTGTTCACGGCCAGCCCGATACAACTGGTGTTTTTCCCGAAGGCCGATACGGAATAATACAGGTAATACCATCCGTTGTGAAAACTGATATCGGGTGCCCAGGTATGTCCCCTGTATCCGGGTACTGCTTCCACGGCCCATTGCGGTGGCTTGCCGAACACCGGTTTTTCCCGGCTCCATGTTTTCATGTCTTTTGAAGAGAATACAGAGATTCCCCTTCCGGTGCAAAAAATATAATAAGTGCCATTCTCCTGTATCATCACGGGATCATGCACCGAGATTGCCGGATCAGGCTGCGCTGAAAGACGTGCCGTTCCGAATAGCCATACCAGCAATAAAATTATTTTTCGCATACCCGTGTCTGTTATTTAACCGGAATTTTTACTACTGTAAGCGAATAAGGAGGCAATGTTAGGAAAATTTTATTCCCTTTCACCGGCAACGTTGCCGTGGAAGGCGTAACGGCTGCCGGGTTATCCAGTGTATTCACGGTGGAAAGTTCATTTTTCATCACCAGCGTTGTACCTGTTTTTCCAGAAGGTTTCGCGCCATCCAACTGAACCACTTCATCTTTCGATGTACCAGATGCGTTTACGAGTTTCACAATCACTTCTTTATTGGGCTGATCCAGTACGGCAGAGGCATACAGACTATCCTGTCCTGCGGGCACACCATTGTTTCCTGCAATCGAAAGCGTATGCGTTCCCTTATTGGTGGAATACAGTTTTTGTACGTAATAATTGGGGGTTCCGTGAATGCGGAGGTTATCGACCCAGATCATGTCCGGGCGCCATTGCCAGCCGTCGATATGCGCGAACAGGGGCGCGTAGGATGCCATGTGAATCACACCTGCATTCCGTTCGAGCCCGGTGAGGAAAGCGGCTTCAGCGAGTGCCGTCTGCCAGTTGTTTTCGTTTTTCACGCTCACCGTTTTATCGCTCTGGGCCGCGTATTCACCTGCGAATATTTTGGGACCGTTCCGGTCGTATTTGTCGTAGCGGGAAGCATTCTGAAGGAACCATTCGGGTCTCCTGTAATAGTGTTCATCGATGATGTCCACTTTCATGCGACGCATAGCGGTATCGAGGAGATTAAAGCGATCCCCGTCGGGATCGGTACCGGAACTGCCTACAATTTTGATTTCAGGGTATTTCGCTTTGATGGCTTGCTGAAAAACAGCGAGACGTTCCAGGTACTGCGGTCCCCAGTTTTCGTTCCCGATGCCGATCATCTTGAGGTTGAACGGCGCGGGATGTCCCATTTCAGCGCGTTTCTTTCCCCACGTGGTGTTTGCGTCGCCATTGGCGAACTCAATCAGATCGAGCGCATCCTGCACATAAGGACCTAGTTGGTCCATCGGCACCACTTCAGCAGTATTGAACTGGCAGGCCATGCCGCAGTTCAGGATGGGCAAAGCCTCAGCGCCAATGTCTTCCGCGATCTGGAAGTATTCAAAGAAACCCAGGCCAAAGGTCTGGTAGTAATCCGGTGTTGGGCGGTGCGCGAACTCTGTGTTCCACCTGTTCACAATCAGTTGTCTTTCTTCAACGGGGCCTATCGTTTTTTTCCATTGGTATCTTACAGAAAGATCATGCCCTTCCACAATACAACCGCCGGGAAAACGGATGAACCCGGGTTTCATATCGGCCAGCATCTGGATCATATCCGCACGCATACCGCCGGAACGCCCCTTCCAGGTATCCGATGGAAAAAGTGAGATCATATCCATATCCACTTTGCCATTCCCTTCCAGCCAGATGTTCAGCTTCCCTTTCATCGCCGTTCCTCCGGCAACAAATCCGGCACCCTGCTTTTTGGTCCATTTTCCATTGGTGGGTGCGAGCGCTATCGTTTCTCCACCCAGTGTTTTCCCCGCTTCATCCACGAGTTCCACATGCAGTTTTATACCGTTGTTTTCTGTTCTGTATTGCAGTGAAAAATCGTAACGTACTGCGTTCTTCACCCCCATTCCCCGGAAGCCTTCGTTCGTTAAGCCAAGGTCTCCCTTTGAAGTATTGTGCAGCAACACCTGTATGAACCTGGGGTTTGCCGACTCTTTTTCCTGGCGGTTCTGCACCACTACCGTTCCTTCCCGGAATTGTTTTTGCTGAACGGTCCAGCCCATCAATGGTTTATAGAATTCGAAGGAACGGTTCTTCACCAGTTCGGCATAAATTCCGCCATCAGCCCCCATATTGATGTCTTCAAAAAAAACACCCCACATTACCGGACTCACTTCAGCTACGGGGCTCTTTACATTTACTTTCAGCTGGGCTGAAACATACTGACCGGAACAAAGTCCGGCCAGTAATCCCAGCAATTTTATCTTTTGCTTCATACAGTTTATTCTTCCTGATAGATTATTTCAGAACATTAATCGGTTGTTTACTTCATTTCCAGCACCACCACAGAGAAAGGCGGCAACTTCACCTGTAATTTACCATTGCGCAATACCGCATCGCGGAATACGGAAGGCTTGATTTTATTGGGGTTGTCGAAGGAATTGTAATCCTGTAAAGATTTGCTTGCCAGCAATCTTCCACTTATGTTCTTATAATTTCCTCCCTGTACATCAATGGTAATATCCTGCGCCTGCGTGGGGTGAATATTTACCAGTGACACGTGTGTAACGCCGGTGGAATCTTTGGAGGCAGAGCCCGAAACAGCCGGCAGTTTCTGTCCTTTCCATTCGTAAGAAGCAGATTGTATTTTAAGCGGCAGCAGCTTCGCGTCCTGGTGTACATTGTACATCTCCATTACATGGTAAGTGGGCGTGAGCAGCATTTTTTCCTTCTCTGTAAGAATCACCGCCTGCAAAACGTTGATGGTCTGTGCAAGGTTGGCCATACGTACCCTGTCGCTGTGGTTGTTGAAAATATTCAGGGTAACACCTGCGATCATTGCGTCGCGCATGGTGTTCTGCTGGTACAGGAAACCTGGGTTGGTGCCCGGCTCCACATCGTACCATCCGCCCCATTCATCCACGACGAGCGCCACGCGTTTACGCGGATCATATTTGTCCATGATGCGGGAATGGCGTGCCACCAGCGAATCCATAAAAATCGCCTGCTGCATGGTTTTGAAGTACATGCTGTCGTCGAAATTAGTCGCGGATCCTTTTTTACCCCAGTTGATCACTGAATAATGGTGCAGGGCCACGCCGCTTACCATGTTGAGTGGGATCTGCTTCATGAGTGTTTCCGTCCAGTTGTAATCATCCCCATTGGCGCCGGATGCGATGCGGAACACCTGGGCATCGCCCCAGCCGGTCATGAACGTAGCGTATTTGCGGTAGAGGTCTGCATAATATTCGGGGCGCATATTACCGCCACAGCCCCAGGCTTCGTTGCCAACGCCCCAGAATTTTACGTTCCAGGGTTTATCCTGGCCGTTTTGCTTCCTGAGGTCCGACATAGGACTCTTCCCATTAAAGTTTACGTACTGCACCCAGTCTATCAGTTCCTGTACTGTTCCGCTGCCTATGTTTCCGGCCAGGTAAGGCTCGGCGCCCAACAACTGGCACATGTTCAGGAAATCGTGCGTACCGAAGCTATTGTCTTCGGTAACACCGCCCCACCAGGTGTTCACGATTGAAGGACGGCTTTCTTTCGGGCCAATACCATCCTTCCAATGGTAAGTATCCGCGAAGCAACCGCCGGGCCAGCGCAGGTTGGGCACTTTCAATTTTTTCAGCGCGTCAATCACGTCTTTTCTTACCCCATTCACGTGCGGAATCGTAGTATTTTTTTCACCCACATAAAAACCGTCATAAACACATCTTCCCAGGTGCTCGGCGAAATGCCCGTAAATATGTTTGCTGATCTGTTGTTTTACGGAATCGGCCTGAAGCACACCCGCATTCTGCGAGAAAGCCGGTAACGCGCAAACCGCCGCTACGGCGAAAGGTAGAAAACGTTTCATTGTCAGTTGTTGTTTGTGTTGAAAGAATGACGCGAAGGCTTCCTGTAAGGAAATATGACCACGGTGAATGGTTGAACCCACAGCGCAGGGCGCCGGGAAAGCAGGCAGAACAATCGCATAACTCAGTTTACATTAAGAATAAAAGCCCTTAACAAAAAGTATGCGCCGCAGATGCAACGCAACCAATCATATAGTTATTTGTACTTTTTACACTTATAACTTTAAACGCAAACTAAAGATAAGTGTAAAT
>CAMLPA010000085.1 GCA_946481605.1 uncultured Flavihumibacter sp.
AAAGGCAGGGTTGTGATTCCCAGAATTCCGTATTGATGTTCCTGCCCATATTCATTGGTTCACTCCAGCCTGTTTTGGTTCTGATAGAGTAATACAGGTCGCAACTACCGAATCCAATTTCAAAATTGCAGCCCGTAAAAACGAGCATCTGGCCGTCCTGTGATATGTTCTGCGCGCCTTCATTGAGGTTGGTATTGATAGCCCCGGTTAATCCTTTTGCAGGTCCCCACTTGTTTTCAAGCAATTCGCTTTCATAAAAATCTTCATTGTAATTGTTGATTCTACGTGTGAACACAAGTTGTTTGCGGTCAACAGTGAGGGATGGGAAATACTCCGCATCTTTTGAGTTGATGCCCGCGCCCATGTTCACGGGCGAGAATAGGTAATTTTCACCGGGATGCTTTTCTTTATAACTGATCGCGAAACTGTAACATTTTTTGCGGTATTCACCGGCTTTCCTGGACGTTTCATTAAGGTTCGAAATGGTGAGGAATGTTTCCACCGCTTTCAGCGCGTTTTCAAAATCTCCTTTGCCCGCCAGATTGATGGAATAGGGGAGATTGTATTCCATAAAATAAGCGGCATCCAGCGACCGGGCCTTTTCATAAGCAGCTACAGCCTTTTCGTATTGCTTGAATTCTCCATGAATGCCGGCAAGCGACAGGTGCGCATCCACGTATTTAGGATCAATGCGCAGGGCATTTTCAAGATGCTTCATCGCTTCTGCCAATCCTTCCTCCGAAGCCTTGTTCATGGCAAGTTCATATTGCTGAACAGCTTTCTTGTTGACTTTTTCAGGATTATACTGCGCCAGTGTGGAATGATGGACCAGTAAAACAAACAGTGCGGCACCCAGAATATTTTTCATCAGCTTTTTTTAGAATGAACAGCTTTAACGCAATGATATACTAACGAAGCTATTCAAAAAATATTCCGGAAACGCTGGAAAAATAGCGGCACTTTAACGGTTAGGGGACGTTAATGTATTTGTGGGTCTGAAGGGAAAGGCCCCATTTGGGATGCGCCTTAATGTAATCGACGATAAGCGGGGTCATTTTTTCGGCTTTATCCCATTCGGGCTGAAGATAAAGTTTGCAGGATGGATTCATTTTTTCCGCCCAGTGTTCTGCCCATTCAAAATCGGATTTGTTGAACACCACCACTTTCAGTTCATGGGCGATAGGCAGTATTTCTTCCACCGGGGGTTTGAATTTTTTCGGCGAGAAGCAGATCCAGTCCCATTTTCCGGAGACGGGGCTGGAGCCGGAGGTCTCAATATTGGTTTGAAAACCGGCTTCATGCAGGGCTTCCGTCAGTTCATCCAATGGGTACATGAGCGGTTCTCCACCGGTAACCACGGCCAGCCGGCCGGGAAATTTTGCTGCTTCGGCCACTATTTCGCTGATGGCGACCTGCGGGTGTTTAGAGGCGTCCCAACTTTCCTTCACATCGCACCAAACGCAGCCCACATCGCAACCGCCAAGGCGGATGAAATAGGCGGCTTTTCCCTGGTGGTACCCTTCACCCTGTAAGGTGTAAAAGGCTTCCATGAGGGGAAGTTGCGTGGTAATATGGGAAGTGGTTGTTGTCATTTAGTCTTCTTCTTCCGCTTCGTTTTTCGCGATGCAGGCATTGTAAGTATTGCGCATCAGGGCTGCGATGGTCATCAGGCCAACACCGCCGGGAACGGGCGTGATGTAAGCTGCTTTAGGGGCTACTTCAGCAAAAGCCACGTCTCCGGCGATGCGGAAACCAGTTTTTTTAGAAGCATCAGCTACGCGAGTAATACCCACATCAATAATGATGGCGCCCTCTTTCACCATATCGGCGGTCAGGAATTCAGGTTTACCGAGCGCTGCAACGATGATATCCGCGTGCCGGCAAAGTTCCGCGAGGTTTTTCGTATGCGAGTGCGTGATGGTAACCGTGCAATTGCCCTGCGGGTGGTTGCTGCTGAGGAGCACGCTCATGGGGCGGCCAACGATGTTGCTGCGGCCAATCACCACTGCGTGTTTGCCTTTGGTATCTATATTATAGTGTTCCAGCATCAGCATGATGCCGTAAGGGGTGGCGGGAAGGAAGGTGGGCAGGCCCTGCATCATTTTGCCCGCGCTTTCCGGGTGGAAACCGTCCACATCTTTGGAAGGATGGATGGTGTTGATCACTTTTTCATCGGAAATATGAGCGGGGAGGGGAAGTTGAACGAGAATGCCGTCCACATCTTTGTCTTCGTTGAGTTCCCTGATTTTATCGAGCAGGATGAATTCGTTCACGTTTTCCTCGAAGCGGATAAGGGTCGATTTGAAGCCCAGTTCTGCACAGTTTTTCACTTTGCTGGCCACATAAGTTTCACTGGCGCCGTTGCTTCCCACAAGGATCGCGGCCAGGTGCGGCGTCTTTTTGCCCTGTGTCACCAACTGAGCCACTTTGATCTTCAGGTCTTCCTTTATTGCCTGCGAGGCAACTTTTCCGTCGAGTAATTGCATGGCGCAAAGTTAGGTGTTTAAACCCTTGAAAGAAAAGAAAAAAACGGTTGTGGCGGCAGGAGATGCGGTCTAACTTGCCCTGGTCCGGAAGAAACCGGTTCCGGATGAAAGCAGGTCCAGGGAAGATGGCTTGCGGTTAAACTATTGGTGAAACTGAAAAAATGGAGGGATGAAAAAGTGTTATTTGCTTTGGTGTTATTGTTGGTGTTGCTTAGTGGTGGAGGGGCAGTCTGTACGGGTGCAACCGGCGTACTTTGATCCGCCACAGGGGTTGAGGATTCCGGTGTTTGATGTACGCCAGCTTTTGTTTGAACCCGGGCTTGCCGTGCCTGAAAATGGTTGGGCGGGATCGCTGGCGCATCATGTTCCTGGAATAGGCGCAGGCGTTCATTTCAGTCAACTGGCCGTATGCTTTAATGCCGGAGAAGAAATATTGTTCGGAGGTGCTTATGCCGGGGGAACCGATGAGTTGAAACGAACTGATTTTTTACTGGGGGCTTCAAAGAATTTGGGAAAGGACTGGCGGGCAGGCATAACGGCGGGTATGGGCATGCTGCGGGCGATAGGCATGCAAGGTGCCGGATGGCCGCAATACAGTATAGGCTTGAGCCGGAAGATTAACAAAGCCTGGCTATTTAGCGCCACCCTGGAAAACCCATGGCCAGCACCAGGTGAATGGCGTGCTCCATTGTTGCTGAGAACAGGATTACTTTTTGCTCCCGGAAAGTATTTTAACATCAAATGTCTGTTGATTACGGAAGAAGATCAGGCTACCGCGGCTTTCCTGGGCCTGCAGGTGATGCCTGCTGAAAAGGTTTGGGCGAAAGCGGGATGGCTCACCGGAAGCCAGGTGTTCTTCGCGGGGTTTGGACTGCATTATCGGAACTGTGCGATAGAAGCAGGCGGGAGGCTTCATTTTTCAATGGGTTTTTCTTCATCATTGGCGCTGCACATTAACCGCAATAAGCCATGAGGAAAGTTTATTGGGTGGTGTGGTGTTGCCTGTTTTCTTTTCAATGCCCGGCGCAGGAAGCCGAGCTGGAGTTAGAACAGTTGTTGGAGGAAGCAGCCATGAACAGTGGCGAGGAAGAAGTGGAGTTCGATTGGCAGGAGCAATTGCTGGAACTTGAAAGGCGGGGCATTAACCTGAACAGGGCCGAACGTGAAGAAATGATGCAGATTCCCTGGCTCTCTGATTGGCTGATTGCTCAGTTGCTGACATATAGAAACTTATTTGGTCCAATCCTCGGCATCTATGAATTGCAGGCGATACCGGGATGGGATGTAACCTTAATCAGGAAACTCAGGCCTTACCTGAAGTGGGGGCAGGAAGGGGAGGTGCCCTGGAATCTGAGGTGGAAGAAGGGTGAAAGGCGGTTGTCGATGGCGGCTGGCCGTGTGGTACAACGGGCCAGGGGATTCCTTCCAGAAGGGAACAATCCGCCTGTTTACGCCGGAGCTCCAGAGAAATGGCAGGTTAGGTACAGGTACCAATACCGACGATCGTTGCAATGGGGTGTTACACTGGAAAAGGATCCCGGTGAAATGTTCATGCGTCATGGCAAGTTAAACGGATTTATGTCTGCACATCTCCAGTTGACGAACTGGAAGGGCATTTCGCAACTGAACCTGGGGGATTTCTCCGTAAACATGGGGCAGGGGATGATCCAGTGGCAGGGCATGGGCGCGGGGCCGGGTGGGAACGCAACTGGAATATTCAGGCAGGCGCAGCCGGTAAAAGCGCACACGTCAGCCGGAGAACTGCAGTATTATAGAGGAGCAGCCATTATTTATAAGACCGGTCACCTTTCATTTACCGGTTATACCGGATTACGAAGGCTGGGCGCGGCAATTGAAGTGTTGGATACCGGCTCAGCAGAAGCCTCAACACTGAACCTGGCCGGAACCTTCAGAACAGCAACGGAGATGGATAGAAAAGCGAAACTCGGATTATGGGCAATGGGAGGTGTGATGCAATGGGAACATAAAAAACTAAAGCTGGCATTGAACTGGGCCGGATGGCACTGGCAATATCCATTGAAGGATGGTACTGAACCTTACCAGGTGTTGAGGAAAAATACGAAGAGCCAACAGGGATTATCCATATACGCGTCGTATGTGGGCAGGGGCGCGTACCTGTTTGGGGAGTGCGCGGCAGATGTGCGCGGAAAGTCTGCTTTCACAGGCGGTTTGCTAATGACGCCATACCGGAATATTGAAATGGCGGTGGCTTTGCGTGCGATCTCACCGGGATATAATGTTTGGAACGGAAGTATATTCGGCGCCTCATCCAGGCCATCCAATGAATATGGAATATATACAGGATTGAAATACATTTCGCCTTTCAGAATGGTGTTGGATGTATGGGGAGATGTGTATTACCATCCGTGGTTGAAATACCGTGTCAGTGCTCCCGGTATGGGTTCCGCTTTCAGAATACACGTCACTGGTAAGCCCGACAGGAATACTGAATGGCGGGTAGCTTATAGGTTCTCCTCCGCCAGCCAGAACAGCGGAGGGATGGATGTACTCATAGAAACGCCGGAAGAAAGAAAGGTCAACGGGTTAAAACTGTACTGGTCGGTGATCCAGGATCGTGCGTGGCAGTACAGAACCAGGTTTGAGTATGTGAACTGGAGAGATAGCGGTAACAATGTTGAAACCGGCAGCCTGTGGCTGGCCGAAGCAAGATGGACACCAACGCGGAAATCGTACCATTTTGATGGAAGAATACAATATTTTCAAACGGGGAGTTACAACACCCGGCTGTACGCGCTTGAAAAAGACATCCCTTTGCAGCAGGGCGTTCCTGCTTTTTATGGGAAGGGATGGAGGTATTACCTGATGATTACTTATAAATACAGAAAGTCGTTTCAATGTTGGCTCCGCGTGGCTCATACAGGTAAGGCGGATGTGACGGAAACGGGTTCAGGATACAATACAATTCAGGGAAAAGGCAGAACGGAACTTTCCGTACAATGGCAGATTTTGTTCTGATATATCCAGGTACTTTAAATACATTTACAACCAATTTTTACGCATTATGACACAACAAAATAACCAGGAAAACCAGATCAATATTGAAATATCAGAGGAGATGGCGGAAGGAGTGTACGTTAACCTCGCTGTGATCACACATTCCCATGCGGAATTTGTAGTGGACTTTGTGAATGTGATGCCCGGAACACCGAAGAGTAAAGTGAAGTCCAGGATTATTCTCACACCGCAACATGCCAAGCGGTTAATGAAAGCATTGACCGATAACATTAAGCGTTTCGAAAGTGTGAACGGTCCAATTCAGGACCTCGAAGAGGTGCAGATGCCGATTAATTTTGGTGGTGGGCCTTTTCCGGAGGCCTGATTGGTCTCAAACGCAAGCTCAAGCTATTAGACTTAGTGCAAGGCTTTAGCTTCTTTAAATGCTTGTTGTCCGTATTGAAGGAAAAAAGAATACGCGGAACTGCGATATGGACTTTCTGTCCTTTCTTACTTATGGGATTTCGACCCAAAGTAATTAAGCTATTTATTACAAACGCTGGCGAAGGTATTCCGGCAATTAAGTTGTGAACGCAAAGCCCGGGAAGAACGCCTTTCTTTCACCTTAATTATTATGAATTATCCCGTTATAGCGCCCCATGCTCAACGAAACTATAGTATCCGCGTTCACTCACGATGATATGGTCGATAAGTCTGATGTCGTGATAACTTGCGGCTTCCCTGATCCTGAAAGTGAGTTCTTTGTCGGCCCCGCTTGGGCGCAGGCTTCCTGACGGGTGATTATGGTACAGAATCATGGCCACAGCATCCGCTTCCAATGCCTTCCGGAGGATGATCCTCGTATCTGCCACGGTAGACGCGATGCCGCCCAGGCTGATGATTTCGAAGCCTTTCACCCTGTTCGCCTGGTTCAGGTAGATCACGCCGAACACCTCGTGTTGCTTGTCCTTTAACTGGGCCCTGAGGTATTTCACCACACCCATACTCGCGTTCAGCATAGGCAGGTCAACCGGAGGAGAGGCTTCCTTCCGGCGACTGAATTCCAGCGCTGCCAGTATCATGGCGGCCTTGGCTTTTCCTACCCCCTTTATGCGCATCAGTTGGGATACACTTTTTTTTGACAACTGCGCCAGTTCTCTGTTGCTGGTGTCTAATATCTCCCGCGATAATTCGATCGCTGATTTTTCTTTCGTTCCACACCTTAGCAAAACAGCCAGTAATTCGGAATCACTCAACGCTGAAGGGCCTTTGTTCACCAGCTTTTCACGGGGTTTGTCATCTTCCGCCCATTCGCTGATCGGCTTCTTTTTTACCAGTTCAGGTTCCTGTTCCACCACCTCCTCTTCCATACAGCCTCCTTTTTTTCAAAGGTATCTTTTCGGTCCCGGTTTGCCGGACAGTGTTTTCACCTATTCACAATTAAATGTTAAATACTGCATGCAAAAACTAACGTGTTTTTACGCTTGTACCGGTATATGGGTATGTTATCTTTGAAATATCCAATATTTGTGAAACGAACCCAATATCCAAGACTATGAACCGAAAACCCCGTAGCCCGTTAGGCGCATTGCATCCCATCCTGTTTTGTGTGGGCATGTATGTTGTAGCATTGTTCTTTTCAGTATTTATCTGCTCTTCCGTGTTTTACGCCCTGAACCAGCCGGAAGAAACTGTTGAATCGGAACTCGCTAAAGCGAATATGAAGCAATTGCCCACGGTAGCAACCGCATCCACGGCAGTATTGGCTACCGCCATGAAGTAAGCCGGCCTAATTTTTTTGAAGAGGTTGTATCAGCAGATACAGCCTCTTTTTTTGTCTGACCCTTTTCCCGCCCATATTTCAGGGCTTCCATCTTTCCCGTAAACGCTTATTTTTCATTTTTTTCTGCTAATATTTAGAAAATGCGGAGCCGAAATGTAACTTCGCCCCACATTCTTCTTTTATGCAACCGTCTGCCAAGATTTTTTCAGGTACCGGATCACAGTACCTGGCCGAGAAAATTGCCCAGAAATTCGGCATCCCCCTGGGAAAAGTGACCATTCAGAAATTCAGTGACGGCGAAATCCAGACCGTTTTCCAGGAAAGTATCCGCGGAGACATGGTTTTCCTGGTTCAAAGTACTTTCGCCCCCTCCGATAACCTGATGGAACTGCTCCTGATGATCGATGCCGCGAGAAGGGCCTCCGCCTACAAAGTGATCGCCGTAATACCTTATTATGGTTATGCCCGGCAGGACAGGAAAGACAAACCCCGTGTGGCCATTGGCTCCAAACTCGTGGCCAATATGCTTACTGCCGCCGGTGCCAACCGCGTGGTAACCATGGACCTCCACGCGCCGCAGATACAGGGATATTTTGATATTCCTGTGGATCACCTCGACAGCTCCGCTATTTTTATTCCCTATATCGAGCAACTTAAACTGGAAAACCTTACCTTTGCGGCCCCTGACGTGGGTAGCGCCAACAGGATCAGGGAAATCGCCAGTTATTTTGAAGCCGAAATGGTGATTTGCGATAAACACCGCAAACGTGCCAACGAAATCGCAAGTATGGTGGTGATCGGTGATGTGACAGGAAAAGATATTGTTTTGATCGACGATATCTGTGATACAGGCGGAACACTGGCGAAAAGCGCCGGACTGCTGAAAGAAAAGGGGGCCAGAAGCGTGAGAGCGCTTTGCACACACCCGGTACTCAGCGGAAAAGCCTACGAAAACATAGAGAACAGTGTGCTGGAAGAATTGGTGGTTTGTGATACCATCCCGCTGAAACAGGAATCGTCCAAAATAAAAGTGGTAAGTGTGGCTGATCTTTTCGCCATCGCCATCCGGAACGCTTTCGAGAACAGAAGTATCAACAGCCTGTTCATTCACAGTCAGCGGAGAAACAGTTGAGGAATCTTTAAACAAACATAAAAAATGAACACAATTACAATCGAAGGACAACTCAGGACCGAGTTTGGCAAAAAAGCCACCCGCCAATACCGCTCTGAGGGACTCGTGCCTGCTGTAATTTACGGGGGTGCAGAAGAAGTGAGCCTTGTTGCTCCTACGCCTGCTTTCAAAAAACTCGTTTATACACCGGATTTCCAGATCGCTGAAATTAAAGCGGGCGGAAAAACTTACAGGTGCATCATGAAGGACCTGCAGTTCGACAAGATCACCGATGAACTGATCCACGTAGATTTCCTGGAACTGGTAGACGATAAAAAAGTAATCGCTACCCTGCCCCTGAAATATACCGGCTCTTCAGTTGGTGTGAAAGCTGGTGGCCGTCTCGTTACAAAAATGAAATCCCTGAAAGTGAAGGCGCTTCCAAAAGACCTCGTGGAAAGCATCGAAGTGGACGTTACAGACCTCGATCTGAACGGTAACATCCGCGTTGAAGATGTAAAAGCACCTGGTATGGAAATCCTGAACTCTCCCCGTATTCCCATCGCTTCCGTGGTAATGACCCGTCAACTGAAGCAGGAAGAAGCAGCGGCAGGAAAGAAATAACTGAACTTACGTTTGCGAAACCCAGCCGTAAGGCTGGGTTTTTTTATTTTTATCCCCATGGAAAAATTTCTCATCGCCGGTTTAGGGAATATCGGTCAGGAGTATGCGCACACCCGCCACAACATCGGATTCGATATCGCGGAGGCCCTCGTGCGCAAACACAATGCTTTCTTCCAAACGGAACGTCTGGCCGAAGTGGCCGCCATTTCGCTGAAAGGTAGGAAACTCGTGGTGATCAGGCCCACTACTTACATGAACCTGAGTGGAAAGGCCGTGAAATACTGGATGGATAAGGAAAAGATTGAAGTGAGCAGGTTGCTGGTATTGGTAGACGACCTCGCGTTGCCGCTGTCTAAAATAAGGTTGAGGGGCAGTGGGAGCCCTGGCGGACAGAACGGTTTAAAAGACATCAGCGCCACACTGGCAACAGACAATTACGCGAAACTCCGGTTCGGTATCGGGAACGATTACCCTAAAGGCAGGCAGGCTGATTTTGTACTGAGCAAATGGAAGACGCAGGAATTACCCGTTGTGGAGCAGAAAATTAACCGCTGCGTGGAACTCGTGGAAGATTTTGTCTTCCAGGGGCTGGAAAAAACCATGAATTTGTATAATAATCTTGTATTTGAATTATGAATTTAGTTGCCGAATCCATATTTTCGCATGAATAAACCCCTCTGATTGTCAGAATCTTTAATATTCAATATCCCTTCGGGAACCCCATTTCATCCAATGTCTTTTTTATTTACCCAAGTTGATTTTCTAATCATAACCTTATTTGAATATGAAGATATTCTGCGTAGGAAGAAATTATGTGGCTCATGCAAAAGAATTAGGCAATGAGATACCTGACGATCCGATCATTTTTATGAAACCCAAAAGTGCCCTCCTGCAGGCGCACACACCGTTCTATTACCCGGAATTCACGAATGAACTGCATTACGAGTGTGAACTGGTGCTCAGGGTCTCCAAAAACGGAAAGTACATCCAGGAAAGATTCGCCAATAAATATTACGACGCGGTAAGCGTAGGTATTGATTTCACCGCAAGGGACATCCAGCAAACCTGCAAGGAGAAAGGATTGCCATGGGAAATCGCCAAGTCGTGGGACAATTCGGCCGTAATCGGCAAATGGGTACCCGTGGCCAATCTGAAGAATAAGAAGGACATCAACTTTTGTTTGTATAAGAACAAAGAACTCGTGCAGCAAGGTAGCTCCGCTATGATGATGCACAACTTCGATAAGATCGTCGCTTATATTTCAAACTTCTTTTCCGTAAACATCGGCGACCTCATATTTACCGGTACCCCGGCAGGTGTGGGAGAATGTGTGGTGGGCGACGAACTGGAAGGATTCATGGAAGATGAAAGCATGTTCGAACTGGAAGTAAAATAATTAATAAAAAAGGCCATTCTCCCCGAATGGCTTTTTTATTGCCTGTTATGCGAACAGTTGTTAGTTTTTGTTAGATTTGCCCGCATGAATGTATTGCACGCCTATCGCCTCATGGCCACCGCTCA
>CAMLPA010000086.1 GCA_946481605.1 uncultured Flavihumibacter sp.
CAATGCGGTGAGCAGTATAGATCGGAGCAAATATTGCTTCATGCTGATGCTTTTTATACCTGGGCCACGGAAATGCTGGCTTCTTCGTCTACCAGTTCATCCGCGTCCTTCGATTTTTTTCTTCTTGACAAATAAGAATACATCGCCGGGATCACATACAAAGTGAGTACCAGCGAGAACATGATCCCGCCCACAATTACGATCCCCAGCGGGATACGGCTGGTAGAGGCCGCGCCGAGCGACAATGCGATGGGCAAAGCGCCCAGTGCCATGGCCAGACTGGTCATGAGGATGGGCCTCAAACGCATGGAAGAAGCGATTATCGCGGCTTCCGATTTGCTCAATCCTTCATCACGCTTGTGGTTCGCGAATTCCACGATGAGGATACCGTTCTTGGTTACCAACCCGATCAGCATAATCACCCCGATCTGGGAGAAAATGTTCCAGGTCTGGTCGAAGATCCACAGGGAGAACAGTGCTCCGGCAAACGCCAGTGGTACGGTAAGCATGATGGTGAGCGGGTCAATCCAGCTTTCGAACTGCGCGGCCAGTACAAGATAGATCAGGGCCAAAGCCAGTATCAGAGCAAAGGAAGTATTGGAGCCGCTTTCAGCGAAATCGCGGGAGGAACCGGAAAGCGCGGTATTGAACGAGTCGTCCATCACGCCTTCTTTTTTAAGTTTGTCCACTATCCCGTACATCGCGTCCACCCCGTCGCCAATTGTTTTACCCGGTGCCAGGCTCGCTGAAACGGTGGCGGATTTATACCGGTTGAAGTGGTAGATCACCGGCGGACTGGTCTTCTCCTCGATGGTAACGAGGTTATCGAGTTGAATGGCTTCACCCCGGCTGTTCCGCACATAGATGTTCTGGAGATCAGCGGGCTTGTCGCGGTTGGCCCGGAATACCTGTCCCATCACCTGGTACTGCTTTCCGTTGCGCACGAAATAACCATAACGCAGGTTGCTGAGCGCCAGTTGCAGGGTTTGGGAGATATCATCTACTGAAACCCCGAGTTCACTGGCTTTCGCACGGTTGATCTCGATGCGGAGTTCTGGTTTATTGAATTTGAGGTCCACATCCACGTTTGCGAAAACGGGGTTCTGGCCCGCTTCGTCGAGGAAACGCGGTAAAACCGCGGAAAGGCTGTCGAAATTGATGTGCTGCAAGACGAAGGAAACGGGTAATCCCCCTCTTCTGCCCACCTGTATGGTCTGTTGCTCGGTGGCGAAGACTTTTCCCTGTGGGAAATTCTTCATATTGCGGTTCACCATGTTCACGATATCTTTTTGTGAACGTGTACGCTCATTGGGTTCGTTCAATACGATATTCGCGAAGCCGCTGTTTACCGCGCCCGCACCACTGAATCCTGGTGAAGTAACAGTAATGAGGGCTTTCTTTTCCGGAACGGAATCAAGAATGAAACCCACTACTTCATCCATGTAAGCGGCCATATAATCGTATGCGGTTCCTTCCGGTGCGGAGAAGGAAAGCCTGAACTGGCTCCTGTCCTCAATAGGCGCCAATTCTGATTGCAGGGAACGGAAAGCGAAAAAGATAAGCGCCACACAACCGAGAATAATGAGCATGGCGGTCCACCTGATCTTCATGAATTTTTCCAGGGAACGTTGGTAACCTGTTTCCATACCTGTAAAGAAAGGTTCCGTTTTGCGGTAGAACCAGGAATGGGTGTGCGTTTTCTTCCCCAACTTCACGTTCAATACCGGTGTAAGGGTAAGAGATACAAAGGCCGAAACCAGTACGGCGCCCGCCACAACGATGGCGAATTCACGGAACAGGCTTCCCACGAAGCCCTCCAGGAATACGATGGGCAGGAACACGAAGGCCAGTGTGATGGAAGTGGCGATTACCGCGAAGAATATTTCTTCGGAACCTTCTTTGGCGGCGCGCATCCGGGGCATGCCCGCTTCAATTTTTTTGTAGATGTTTTCCGTTACCACGATACCATCGTCCACCACCAGTCCTGTTGCCAGTACAATGGCCAGCAATGTCAGGATATTAATGGTGAACCCGCACAGATACATGATGAAGAATGCGGCGATCAGCGAAACGGGAATGTCTACCAACGGGCGGAAAGCCATAAGCCAGTCGCGGAAGAAAAGGTAAATGATCAGGATCACCAGCACCAGTGCGATGATGAGTGTTTCTTCCACTTCCAGTATCGATTTGCGGATGAAACGTGTGTTATCGAAAGCTACATTGGTGATGATGTCTTCTGGAAGGTCCTTCTTTAACTGGTCGTATCGTTTGTAAAATTCATCGGTAATGGCCACATAGTTGGAACCCGGCTGCGGCGTTAAGGCCAGCGCCACCATGGGCACTCCGGATTCTTTAAGGATGGTTTCCTCGTTTTCCGGACCCAGTATCGCCTGCCCGATATCGCGGAAGCGGATGGTGCTGCCATTCTGGTTTTTGAGGATGAGATTGTTGAAATCCTCTTCTGTGTTCAATCTCCCGAAAGTACGCACGGTAAGTTCAGTGGCGTTGCCTGCGATCTTTCCGCCGGGAAGTTCCACGTTCTGCTGTTGAAGTGCGGCCTGCACGTCACTGGGTGTAAGGCTGTACGCTGAAAGTTTTACCGGGTCCATCCAAAGCCGCATGGCGTAACGTTTTTCGCCCCATATACGGATGGAACTCACGCCTGGAATGGTCTGTAATTTCTCCACGAGTACATTACTCGCGTATTCGGTGATCTCCAACTGGTTCCTGACACTACTCTGCACAGTCATGGCGAGAATGGCATCGGAGTTCGCGTCTTCTTTGGAAACAACGGGTGGCGCGTCGATATCCGGAGGTAAGCTGCGTTGCGCCTGGGAAACCTTGTCGCGCACATCGTTGGCGGCGGCTTCCAGGTCGATACCCAGGTCGAATTCCACTGTAATGTTACTGGAACCCTGGCTGGAACTGGAAGAGATATTTTTGATACCGGCAATACCGTTGATGGACTTCTCCAGTGGTTCGGTGATCTGTGTTTCAATGATATCCGAATTGGCCCCGGGGTAGGAAGTGCGCACGTTCACAATTGGCGGATCGATGGCAGGGAAATCGCGGACGCCAAGGAAGGTGAAGCCCACCACACCGAACAATACGATGATGATGTTCATCACGATGGCGAAAACCGGCCTTTTTAACGAGAGGGATGGTAAACTCATATTTTATCAGGCTGGTTTTTTCAGGTTGGTGAACTTCACGGGCATGCCGGGTTTGGCCTGCATCATGCCGCTGATGAGAATGGTATCGCCCGGTTGCAGACCGGAAGTGATTTGTACTTCCTGTTCGGTACGCAACCCGGTTTCTACGGTCACGAATTTGGTTTGACCGTTTTCTGAAACGATTACTTTTTTATCGCGGGAACCGGGAATCACCGCCTGGGAAGGAATCATAATGGCGTCGGTGGTCTGCCGTAAAACAAGTTTTATGCTGGCAAATGTACCGGGTGAGAGTTTTCCGGAAGGATTCGGCGCCAGGGCCCTGATCTTCACCGTGCGGGTTGTAAGGTCGATCTGGGGATCGATTACATATATATTACCACGGTAGCGGTTGGTGTCACCTGCCACAGTGAATTCAATATAGTCTCTGGTATTGATGACCGGACGGTATTTTTCCGCAATGGTGAAATCTATTTTAAGCGGATTGTTCTGCAATAAAGTAGCAATTACAGTGGTGGGCGCGATGATGGCACCCTGACTAATGTTGCGGATTCCAATGACTCCACTGAAAGGCGCACGCAGTTCCGTTCTTTGCAAAAGTGCTTTCTGGTACAACACATCAGCATTATATATATCTACCTGATTGGCGGAAATATCCACTTCCTGCTGGCTGATTCCGCTAATTTTCAGCAGTTCTTTCTGCCTTTCCAGCGTTTTTTCAGCTAAACTCTTCTGATATTCCAGTTTTTTGATCTGTGCGCGGATATCTTCATCGTATAGTTTTACCAGCAGGTCACCCTTTTTTACCTGGGCGCCTTCTTTAAAAAATATACCTGTTACCCGGCCCGTGATTTCGGATTTGAGTTCTATCATTTCGTTGCTGGCAAGTGTACCTGCTGCATCTACTGCATTGTCGATGGAAGAAGTGGCCACCACGAAACCATCGGCCAGGAAAGCGCCGGAACTTTTTGCCGGGGTGTTCTTTTCAGCCGCCTTTTCGGTGCGGGAAACTTTCCCCACCACCAGCCAGGTAATTACCCCCAATATGACAAGAATCAATACGATACGGAGAATTTTTCCGATGCTCATGTGCTGTATTATAGATTAGAAACAACTAAAAAGCGGATAAAGTTCCGGTAATAATCCGGAGCGTAAAAGGTAGATTTCACAGAAAAGCAGGTAGGCCTGAAGGCCAAAACAACGTCGCCTTGTGAAAAGATCAGAACTGAAGCAGGGATTTCTCCATTACATAATGCGGAATGGTCACTTCCAGGAATTCATCGCTGCAAACATTGTAACCCAGTTTCTCATAGAAGCCCACCGCGGTTTTGCGTGCGTGCATGGTGAGACGGGTAAAGCCTCTGTCGCGTGCAATATTTTCAGCAAAGTTCATTAAAGTGGCGCCTATTCCCTTGCCCTGCAGGTTATTCTGTACTGCCATCTGCCTTAACCGCACCGTATCTGCATCTTCTTTTGTGAGTACACAACAGGCGAGCAGGTCCTCTTCATCAAATGCTCCGATCAGTATATCTTCCTTTTCCGCCGCGAGTTGGACGTCGTCGAATGATAAACCCAGCGGTTGACGCAATATCTGGTAACGGAGGTCCAGCATTTGCTTATATTCCGGGGAACCGTGCTCGATGAGTTTCAGTGCCATGAAGAAGTTTTTTAACAAAAATCTGTGATTGATTGCAATTTGCTCAAAAATTCTATTTTTGCACCCATAATTAAATCTTACAAAAATGTCAGACATCGCAACAAGAGTGAAGAAAATCATTGTCGACAAATTAGGCGTTGATGAAGCTGAAGTAACCAACGAAGCTTCTTTTACGAACGACTTAGGTGCTGATTCACTCGACACCGTGGAACTGATCATGGAATTTGAGAAGGAATTCAACATCTCTATTCCTGATGAACAAGCTGAGACTATCACCACTGTAGGACAGGCAGTAGCGTACCTCGAAGAGCACGCGAAGTAATTTCCCTCCATCTGAAAGTAACATCCAGAAAGGATAATATGGAATTAAAAAGAGTTGTAGTAACTGGAATCGGTGCCCTCACTCCATTGGGTAATTCTGTTTCTGAATCTTGGAACGGGTTGATCAATGGCGTACCTGGCGCCGATTTCATTACCCTCTTTGACAGCAGCAAGTTCAAAACACGCTTCGCGTGCGAACTGAAGAACTTTGAAGCCACCAATTATCTGGACAAAAAAGAAGCCCGCAAACTCGATCGTTTCACCCAAACGGCCCTCGTGGCCAGCGATGAAGCGGTAGCCGATGCAGGCATCTCCAAAGAATCCGTTAATCCCGACCGCGTAGGTGTGATCTATGGCAGTGGGATCGGCGGATTGATTACTTTCCAGGAAGAGGTGACCAATTTCGCGAAAGGTGACGGTACCCCCCGCTTCAATCCTTTCTTTATTCCCAAGATGATCCTCGACATCGCGGCCGGACACATCTCCATGCGCCACGGTTTCAGAGGACCCAATTTCTCCGTTGTTTCCGCCTGCGCGTCTTCTACCAACGCAATCCTCGATGCCTTCAATTACATCCGCCTCGGAAAAGCCGATATCATTGTATCCGGCGGTTCTGAAAGTGTGATCAGCGAAGCAGGTGTGGGTGGGTTTAACGCCATGAAAGCGCTCAGTGAAAGAAACGACGACCCCAAAACAGCCAGCCGCCCCTTCGATAAGGAGCGTGATGGTTTCGTAATGGGTGAAGGCGCCGGTGTGCTGATCCTGGAAGAACTGGAACACGCGCTGAAAAGAGGCGCCAAAATTTATTGTGAGATCGCCGGCGGCGGTGCCACTGCCGACGCGCACCATCTTACCGCCCCCCATCCCGAAGGACTTGGTGCAAAGAACGTAATGTTCGCAGCCCTCGCAGACGCGGGCATGAAACCGGAAGACATTGATTACATCAATGTGCACGGCACCTCTACCCCACTGGGCGATATCGCCGAAACAAAGGCCATCAAGCACGTATTCGGAGAACACGCCTACAACCTGAACATCAGCTCCACCAAGTCGATGACGGGTCACCTCTTGGGCGCCGCAGGGGCCATAGAAGCCATCGCGTCCATCCTCAGCGTACAAAACGATATTGTTCCTCCCACCATCAACCACTTTACGGACGATCCCGAACTGGACCAGCAACTGAATTTTACTTTCTGGAAAGCACAACAAAGAACCGTAAGAGCAGCACTCAGCAATACTTTCGGATTCGGCGGACACAATGCTTCACTGATTGTAAAAAAATTCGTAGCTTGACCACTGTGGAATTATTCGACAGACTCTTCAGGAAATCGACCGGGGAAACTGGTTTTAAGGCGCAACTAAAGAATGTTATCGGGTTCACTCCTGGAAAACTCTCCCTTTATAAAACAGCGCTTACCCACCGCTCCGTTCGCGACAATGCCGATCAGAACAACGAACGCCTTGAATACCTTGGCGACGCGATTCTCAGCGCCATCATCGCCGATTATCTTTTCAAAAAATATCCCTACAAAGAAGAAGGTTTCCTCACGGAAATGCGGAGCAAAATGGTGAACCGCCAGCAGCTCAATGAAATTGCCGTGAAAATGGGGTTGAAAAAAATTACCGCCTTCAATAAACTGGACAATTCGCTAAAGATCAGCCAGATTTTCGGCAATACGCTGGAAGCCGTTGTGGGCGCCGTTTACCTCGATAAGGGGTACAACAAAACCAGGATATGGGTACTGGAACGCATCATCATCCCCCACTTTTTTATGGACGACCTCGAAATCCTCGAGATCAACCACAAGAACAAACTGTACGGCTGGGCCAATAAAAACGGGCACAACCTCGAATTTGAAACCCTCAGTGAAAAATTTGAGAACGGCCGCCGTCTTTTTACCATCGGCGCCGTAGTGGATGGCAAGCTGCTGGCCGAAGGCAAAGCCTACAATAAGAAGGATGCCAGCCAGATTGCTGCCCAGATCGCCGTTGAAAAACTCGGTCTCTCCAAACCAGAAGAAGAGTAATCCACATTTCTCCCGCACAACCTACCGGCTTCCGGTATTTATCCCCAATTAGAAAATTTTAATGTATTTAAAGGTAAACACTTAATACCTTCGGTATAACTACGTAAAATAGCTAAGGATTTATTGATCGATCGTTCGTAATAATATTTTACAAAGGTTAGGAAACAAGCCTGGTATCTCCATACCGGGCTTACTTTTTACCCCCGATCTCCTGGCACAATTCCACCAGCACACCACCCGTAGTTTTTGGATGTACAAAGCAGATCAGTTTATTGTCGGCCCCGCGTTTGGGTTCGGGATTAATGATTGTAAATCCTTCATTTTTAAGCCGTTCCATTTCAGCAAAAATATCATCCACCTCAAAGGCGATATGGTGTATCCCCTCCCCGTTCTTTTCGATGAACCGGTTGATTACCCCGTCCTCCGTTAACGATCCCAGCAATTCAACTTTGGAGGGTCCGGTCTGGAAAAAGGCCGTCCTTACCTGCTCTGAAACCACATCTTCCGTTTTGTAACAGCCGGTATTCAGGAGTTTTTCATACAGGGGAATGGCTGTTTCCAGGTTTCTAACCGCTATGCCGATGTGTTCAATTCCTTTCATTATGCCTTGTTTTTCAATCCTGCAGCGGATTTGGCACCATTGCTTTTATCTATGCCGGAATAACCAGAAATTATGACATAAGAAACGGAAACTCCAACCCTTTGCAGTATTTTTGTGTTGTATAATCAAATATAAACAAGACAATGCTCAAATTTCCGATCTATCTCGATAATAATGCCACAACGCCGTGTGATCCGAGGGTAGTGGAAGCCATGTTGCCTTATTTCACCGATCATTTCGGGAATGCGGCCAGCAGGAACCACTCTTTTGGCTGGAGCGCTGAAGAGGGCGTGGATTATGCAAGGGAGCAGGTGGCCAAACTGATTGGCGCCGATCCCAAAGAGATCATTTTCACTTCAGGTGCCACCGAAGGCGATAACCTGGCCATCAAAGGTGTATATGAAATGTACGCCAGCAAAGGAAACCACATCATTACCTGCGTTACCGAGCACAAAGCCGTGCTGGATACCTGCAAGCATATTGAAAAACAGGGTGGAGAAGTAACTTATCTTCCTGTAAATCCGGAAGGCCTCATTGACCTGAAAGAACTGGAAGCCGCTATAAAACCTACCACCATCCTCATCGCGATTATGTATGCGAACAACGAGGTGGGCGTGATTCAACCTGTGAAAGAGATCAGTGCACTCGCCCGCAAAAATGGCGTGCTTTTCTTTACTGATGCCACACAGGCGGTAGGTAAAGTTCCGGTAGATGTGAACAAAGATGGTATCGACCTGATGGCCTTCTCCGCACACAAAATGTATGGTCCGAAAGGTGTTGGCGCATTGTATGTTCGCCGCAAGAATCCCCGTGTGAAAGTGACCGCGCAGATGGACGGCGGCGGCCACGAAAGAGGCATGCGCAGTGGTACGCTGAATGTGCCCGGCATCGTTGGTCTGGGTAAAGCCTGCGAACTTTGCATGACCGAAATGGAAGCCGATACCCAACGCATCAGCGCATTGCGCGATAAACTGGAAAATGCGCTTACCCAAATCGAAGAATCTTATGTGAACGGCAGCAAAGAGCACCGTCTGCCACACGTTTCCAATATTTCCTTCAAATATGTGGAAGGTGAAGGATTGATGATGGGCTTTAATAAGAACATCGCGCTTAGTTCAGGTTCCGCCTGTACTTCTGCGTCACTGGAACCCTCTTATGTGCTGAAAGCGCTGGGATTGGGCGATGACCTCGCGCACTCTTCCCTCCGTTTCGGACTGGGTCGCTTTACAACAGAAGAACAAGTTGATTATACAATAAAAGCTGTTACTGATACCGTGAACAAACTCCGCGAAATGAGTCCCCTGTGGGAAATGTTCAAGGAAGGTGTGGATATGGAATCGGTAGCATGGCAGCACCATTAATAATTTTGAATGATGGATGTTGAATTTTGAATTATTCGCAAACATCATTTGAACGCAACATTCACGATTAAAACAAAATATCATGGCATACTCTGAAAAAGTGATCGACCACTATAATAACCCCAAAAATGTGGGCACACTGGATAAAGCGCAGAAGAATGTAGGTACCGGACTGGTAGGCGCTCCTGAATGCGGCGACGTAATGCGTCTGCAGATTGAAGTGGACGACGCTACCGGCGTAATCAAAGACGCTAAATTCAAAACTTTCGGATGCGGTTCAGCCATCGCCTCCTCTTCTCTCGCCACAGAATGGCTGAAAGGAAAAACAGTTGACCAGGCCCTCAGCATCGACAACATGGAGATCGTGGAAGAACTGAACCTTCCGCCCGTGAAAATTCACTGCTCCGTACTCGCTGAAGATGCCATCAAAGCCGCCATCAACGATTACCGCGTGAAGAACGGTCTGGAAGAACTCGTGTTCGAAGAGAAAGGTGTTCACTAATTAAATTTCGTACGATGATCTACGTGAGTGATAAGGCCAAAGACAAAGTGGGTAAGCTGATGCAGGATGCTGCCATCGAAGGAGCAGGCGATTATTTCCTCCGTGTATCGGTGGTGGGTGGCGGATGCTCCGGCCTCAGCTATAAACTCGATTTCGACAACGAGCAGAAACCCATGGACCAGGTATTTGAAGACAATGGCGTAAAAGTGGTGACGGACCTGAAAAGTTTTCTGTATCTCGTAAATACCACACTTGATTTCTCCGATGGGTTGAATGGAAAGGGTTTCTATTTTAGTAATCCGAATGCGAGCAGGAGTTGCGGGTGCGGAGAGAGTTTCGCAGTGTAGAATCTTTGTTTTTAGAATAATATTTCAGAAAGGCCGTACGGGAGTGCGGTCTTTTTTTTGCTCGCAAAGGCGCTAAGACGCAAAGAGAACCCGTATTGCAGCAATATAGATGAGAAGGCCTATTCCGTCATCGAATTAGAGATCATATAAAACAACTATTCCCATCACCCAGCCGCATATCAACATCCTTTGCGCCTTAGCGCCTTTGCGAGAATTCATTCCCTCCTTTTGCAAGAAACGCATCATCCCCCTATTCCCACCCGAAAACCCCTACCTTTGCCCCGAAAATCTACCAAAAATGGAATACAGAATAGAAAAAGACACAATGGGCGAAGTGAAAGTACCCGCCCAGGCTTATTTCGGCGCGCAAACCCAGCGTTCCATCGATAACTTCCGCATTGCGCAGGATATCAACCGTATGCCGAAGGAGATCATCAAAGCCTTCGCTTACCTGAAAAAAGCGGCTGCTATTACCAATTTTGAAGCAGGTGTTCT
>CAMLPA010000087.1 GCA_946481605.1 uncultured Flavihumibacter sp.
TACCACCCTGTTTGAATAGAACGGGTGTTCATAACAAAACAAAAGCCCCGCCAAATGGTGGGGCTTTTCAATTATATAGCAGTTACTGTTTATGCCAACTTTTCTACCTGCATATAGTTCAGTTCCACAGGTGTGGAGCGTCCGAATATTTTCACAGTAACTTTCAGCTTTTTCTTCTCGTCGTTTACTTCTTCGATGATACCATTGAAATCGTTGAAAGGTCCTTCGATGATCTTGATGGTTTCGCCGATGATGAATGGTTCGCTCATGCTGAGGCCACCAGCTTCTGCCATTTCATCCATTTTACCCAGCATCTTGTTCACTTCCGCTTTGCGGAGCGCGATGGGGTTATCCTTCCCGAGGAAGTGAATCACATTGGAAGTGTTCTTGATGGTATCTTTCAGGTCGTCAGAAAGTTTTCCGTCAGCGATTTCAATCATCACATACCCGGGATAGTAGTTGCGTTCCCGCATTACCTTCTTTCCGTTCTGCACCTTGTATACCTTTTCCACCGGCAGGAAAACCTGCTTCACTACTTCACTCCAGCCACCTCTTGAGATTTCTTTATCGAGGTACTCCTTTACTTTCTTTTCCTTTCCACTCACCACGCGGAGCACGTACCACTTCGTTTCTACTTGATTAACTGCTGCTTCCATTAGCTAAAGAATGAGTAAATGAATTTAAGAAGAGAATTCGCGGCAAAGTCCATCACCCAAACGATAGCTGTGATAACCAGGGTTGCACCCAGAACGATCATGGTACTTTGTTGTAATTGTTCCCCGGTGGGCCAGGTTACTTTTTCAACCAGTTCCTTGTATGATTCTTTAAAATAAGTTGATATCTTATTCATAACTGTTTCTTTGTTCATTCTGTAGCCGAAGCAACAGAACGGAGTGCATACTTGCACGGGCGACAGGATTCGAACCCGTATCAAAGGTTTTGGAGACCTCTATTCTACCATTGAACTACGCCCGTATAAAAAGCCATTAGCAAATCGGGGGTTGCTGACTTCCGGCAAAAGTACTGATTTTCTGCCGATGCCGGCAACCGAACTGTTTTACAACAGCCCATGTTGCTAATGGCCTATAATGAATCCGAGGATTACTTCAGGATCTCAGTAACCTGACCGGCACCTACGGTACGTCCACCTTCGCGGATAGCGAATTTCAGACCTTTTTCCATAGCGATGGGCTGGATCAGTTTTACAGTGAGGGAAGTGTTATCACCAGGCATTACCATTTCAGTTCCTTCAGGCAGCATACACTCACCTGTTACGTCCGTAGTACGGAAGTAGAACTGAGGACGGTATTTGTTGAAGAACGGCGTGTGACGGCCACCTTCTTCTTTGCTCAGTACGTAAACTTCACCTTTGAACTCAGTGTGCGGAGTGATGGATTTTGGCGCGCAAATAACCATACCACGACGAATCTGAGTTTTTTCAATACCGCGGAGCAGCAGACCGGCGTTGTCACCAGCTTCACCACGATCCAGCAGTTTTTTGAACATCTCAACACCAGTTACAGTGGAGTTCATGGGTGCTTCCACGAGACCTACGATCTCAACGGGCTCACCAACTTTGATCACACCGCGCTCGATACGACCGGTAGCAACGGTACCACGACCAGTGATAGAGAATACGTCTTCAACAGACATCAGGAAAGCCTGATCGATCGGACGGGGAGGCAGGGGAATGTAAGTATCCACAGCGTCCATCAGTTCTTCAACGCATTTAACCCATTTTTCTTCACCAGCGAGGGCACCTGTAGCGGAACCTTTGATGATGGGGGTATTGTCGCCGTCGAAACCGTAAGAAGACAGCAGGTCACGAATCTCCATTTCTACCAGTTCAAGCAGTTCAGGATCATCAACCAGGTCAACTTTGTTCATGAATACAACGATACGGGGAACACCTACCTGACGGGCGAGCAGGATGTGCTCTTTCGTCTGGGGCATAGGACCGTCTGTTGCAGCAACCACCAGGATAGCGCCGTCCATCTGGGCAGCACCGGTGATCATGTTCTTCACGTAGTCAGCGTGACCTGGGCAGTCCACGTGAGCATAGTGACGATTGGCTGTCTGGTATTCTACGTGTGCGGTATTGATAGTGATACCACGCTCTTTTTCTTCGGGGGCACCATCAATTTCGTCGTAGTTCTTCTTCTGCGCCAAACCTTTTTTCGCCAGAATATCGGTGATAGCTGCAGTCAAAGTAGTTTTACCGTGGTCTACGTGACCAATGGTACCAACGTTCACGTGAGGTTTCTCCCTCTTAAAGGTCTCTTTTGACATCGTTATTGTTTTTGTTGCGGTTTTAAAATAAATAGCCATAAGCAAACACGCTTACAGCAATATGATTTGAATCAAATCACGACACTTTTCATCACAAAACACATTGCACACACCTCTTGGTTCCTTTCCAAACAAACCGGGCTGCCTTTCAGGGTTCTTATCCTGTTTAACAACCTCAATTCATTCAAATCGAGCTGTTGAAGAGAATTGAACTCTCGACCTCTTCCTTACCAAGGAAGTGCTCTACCCCTGAGCTACAACAGCTTGTTAACTGCTAACGCAGCATCATTGAGCGGAAGACGAGTCTCGAACTCGCAACCTATAGCTTGGAAGGCTATCGCTCTACCAATTGAGCTACTTCCGCTTTTGTGATTTTGAATGTTGAATTCTAAATTTTGGATGATCACTACACTTTGATGCTTCAACGTTAATTCATCATCCAAAATCCAACATTCAAAATTTTCTTCCGTGGGCAGGAGAGGATTCGAACCTCTGAAGTCGAAAGACAGCGGATTTACAGTCCGCCCCATTTGGCCGCTCTGGAACCTGCCCGGTTCTCATTCTTCAAAATCAGACTGCAAATAGCAGTAATTTTTCCAAACCAGAAAAATTTTTCTGAGCCACTTGTCGGACTCGAACCAACGACCTGCTGATTACAAATCAGCTGCTCTACCAACTGAGCTAAAGTGGCTTATGAAGTTGAATGTCAATCTTCTAAAGAACTTCCAATTTATTCCGGATCGCTCCGTTTTTTTTGGGAAGGCAAAGGTAACGGAAAGTTTCAATTTCTGAAATTTTGTTCCTCTTTTTTTGAAACATTTTTTTGTAACCCCTTCATTTACTTTTTTCTACCCGTTTACAACGCTGTATTTAACGCCAGTTTCCTCCCCTTCTTTTTATTGAATTTTATCTTACCAAACCAACGTTTCATTGCCGATTGTTTATATTTTCAGGAACCACTTAGATTTTTTTCAATCAATTATGAAATAATTCTTATTTTTATTCGGTAACGATTGCCTCCGTATTGAAGCCCCTGAACCAGGGAAACGAGTTTGTTGTCAACCATTATAAATGTATATCTAAAATCTAACTGTAATGACAAACGGAGGGTTGTATCTGCCGCAGATGGAGCACGATGCCTGCGGGATCGGGTTTGTGGCGAGCATCAAAGGAAACAAATCGCATCAGAACATCACAGATGCGCTTACCATCCTGGAGAACATGGAACACCGCGGTGCCTGCGGTTGTGAGAGCAACACCGGCGACGGTGCCGGTATCATGATCCAGATTCCACACGAATTCTTCTTTGACGAATGCCTTAAGCTGGGCGTGCATCTTCCAGCTTACGGAAGGTATGGCGTGGGCATGATCTTCTTCCCGAGAGAGATTAAATTAAGGGAAGAATGCCGCGACATTTTCAACCGCGCAGCGGAGAAGCTGAACCTCGAAATCCTCGCCTACCGCAAGGTTCCCGTGAACCAGGATGGCATTGGATCTACCGCGCTTTCCGTAGAACCGGAAATCGAACAGGTATTCATCGCCTGCCCGGATCACATTAAGGATACCGAAGATTTCGAACGGAAACTCTTCATCCTCCGCAATTACGCCACACATACCATTCAGAGCGTATTGAAGAAGGATACCATCGGCTTTTACATGGCATCCCTCTCCCATAAAGTAATCGTGTACAAAGGGCAGCTCACCACCGCACAGGTACGCAGCTATTTCACCGATCTTTCCAATAAAAGAATGGTCAGCGCCTTTGGCCTGGTGCATTCCCGTTTCGCCACCAACACCTTCCCTTCCTGGAAATTGGCGCAACCTTTCCGTTACATCGCACACAACGGTGAAATCAATACTTTGCAGGGCAACCTCAACTGGCTTCGCTCCAGTGAAAATAATTTTGAAACGCCCTATTTCAGCAAGGAAGAGCTGGAAATGATCCTCCCGATCGTTTCAGGTGTTCAATCCGATTCCGCCTGCCTTGATAATGTGATCGAACTGCTGATGCTGACGGGCAGAAGTCTGCCACACGTGATGATGATGCTTATCCCCGAAGCATGGGATGGCAACGACCAGATGGACCCGGCGAAAAAGGCATTTTACGAATACCACGCCTCCATTATGGAACCCTGGGACGGACCAGCTTCCATCTCCTTCACCGATGGCAAAATGATCGGCGCAACACTCGACAGGAACGGCCTTCGTCCTTCCCGCTACTGTGTTACAAAGGATGACCGTGTGATCATGGCTTCTGAAACAGGCGCATTGCCCATCGATCAATCCACCATCATTGAAAAGGGCCGTTTGCAGCCCGGAAAAATGTTCGTGGTGGATATGGAACAGGGCCGCATTATTTCAGATGATGAACTGAAACATACCATCTGCTCCCAGAAGCCTTATGGCGACTGGCTGAACCAATATAAAATCCGGCTGGATGAACTGGATGAGCCACGTGTAACTTTCACGCATCTTTCAGATGAATCCGTACAGAAGTACCATCAGGCATTCGGTTATTCCACAGAAGATATTGAAACGATACTCAAACCCATGGCGCTTGATGGGAAAGAACCCATCGGCTCAATGGGCACAGATGTACCGCTGGCCATACTTTCCGACCAGCCGCAACATCTTACCAGCTATTTCAAACAACTGTTCGCGCAGGTAACGAATCCGCCTATCGATCCCATCCGGGAAAGACTGGTGATGAGTCTTGTAGCCTATGTTGGCAACAACGGAAACCTGCTGAACGAATCGCCCATGCACTGCCATACCCTAGCATTGCCCAACCCGATTCTTTCCAGCAAAGAACTGGAAAAGCTGCGCAGCATTGATACCGGCTTGTTCCAGGCCAAAACACTGCAATGTTATTTCCGTGCAGACGGTAAAGCAGGCTCACTCAAAAAAGGCCTTGACCGTCTTTGCAGGTACGCCGTGGATGCCGTAGAAGATGGCTTTGAAGTGATCGTACTCACCGACCGTGCCATAGATTCCGAACACGCACCCATCCCCTCTCTCCTCGCATGTTCCGCTGTTCACCACCACCTGATCCGCAAAGGATACCGCGGAAAAGTAGGATTGGTGGTAGAAGCCGGAGATGTGTGGGAAGTGCACCATTTCGCCTGCCTGCTTGCTTTCGGCGCCACAGCCATTAACCCATACCTGGCTATGGCCACTATCCGCAACATGAAGTGGAACGGCGAATTGGACACCGATAAGGAATGGCACGACCTCCGCAAAAACTACATCAAAGCCGTATGTGATGGGCTGTTGAAAGTATTCTCCAAAATGGGCATCTCTACCCTGCAATCTTACCAGGGTGCACAGATCATGGAGATACTTGGCCTGAACCAGGAAGTAGTGGACCAATACTTCACCGGCGCTGTATCCCGCATACAGGGCATGGGCCTTGATGATATCGCGAAAGAAGTGCTGGCGAAACACTCGCTGGGCTTTAGCAAAAAGAATGTTCCGGTAGACAGGTTACCGGTTGGCGGCATCTACCAATGGAAACGCAAAGGGGAATTCCACCTTTTCAATCCGACCACCATCCACCTGCTGCAATATTCTACCAAACTCAACGATTACGGCACTTTCAAGAAATACTCCAAACTGGTGAACGACCAGAGCGAAAAAGCATGTACGCTCCGCAGCCAGTTCCAGTTCAAAAAACTGCGTCCTTCTATCTCTATCGATGAGGTAGAATCCGCAGAAAGCATTTTCAAACGCTTTGCTACAGGCGCTATGTCGTTCGGTTCCATCTCCTGGGAAGCACATACCACGCTGGCCATCGCGATGAACAGGATCGGCGCAAAAAGCAATACCGGCGAAGGCGGTGAAGATGATGCACGTTACACGCCACTTGAAAACGGCGACTCCATGCGCTCCTCCATCAAACAGGTGGCATCCGGACGTTTTGGGGTAACGAGCCTTTACCTGACAGAAGCAGATGAACTCCAGATCAAAATGGCGCAAGGCGCAAAACCTGGAGAAGGCGGACAGCTTCCCGGCCATAAAGTGGACGATTGGATTGGCAGGGTGCGGCACTCCACACCTGGTGTGGGCCTGATCTCTCCTCCTCCCCACCACGATATTTATTCCATTGAAGATCTTGCTCAGTTGATCTACGACCTGAAGAACGCAAACCGCGCAGCACGCATTAACGTGAAACTGGTATCAAAAGCAGGCGTGGGTACAATTGCAGCGGGCGTGGCCAAAGCAAAAGCCGATGTGATCCTGATCGCTGGACACGATGGCGGAACAGGCGCATCACCGATCAGCTCCATTAAACACGCGGGACTTCCATGGGAACTGGGTCTGGCTGAAACGCACCAGACACTGGTGAAAAACAAATTACGCAGCCGTGTAACCGTTCAAACCGATGGACAACTGAGGACCGGAAGGGATATCGCCGTCGCCACACTGCTTGGCGCGGAAGAATGGGGCATAGCTACCGCTGCGTTGGTGGTGGAAGGCTGCATCATGATGCGCAAATGCCATCTGAACACCTGCCCTGTGGGTGTTGCCACCCAGGATCCTGAATTGCGCAAACGCTTTACCGGAAACGCCGACCACGTGGTAAACTTCTTCCGTTTCATCACCGAAGAATTCCGTGAGATCATGGCAGAACTGGGCTTCCGCACCGTAAACGAAATGGTGGGACAAGTTCAGTTCCTGGAATCAAAAGACAACGTTACGCATTGGAAATACAGCAAACTTGACCTATCTCCCATCCTGTACAAAGAACCGGAAGCAGACTTCACAGGTTTGTACAAGCGGGAAGAGCAAGACCATGGTATTGCCGATGTACTCGACTGGAAACTCCTTGAAACGGCCAAGCCTGCCCTCGAAAAGAAAGAACGTGTATTCGGAAGTTTCAACATAAAAAATACAGACCGTACAGTAGGTACCATCTTATCGAATGAAGTGACCAAACGCTACAAAGCGGAAGGATTACCTGAAGATACCATCCACCTGAAATTCACCGGAACCGCAGGGCAGAGCTTCGGTGCCTTCAACACCAACGGCATTACCCTGGAACTGGAAGGCGATGCGAACGACTACTTCGGCAAAGGCCTGAGTGGTGCACGCCTGGTGGTTTATCCTTCAAAAGATGCCGGCTTTGTTCCCGAGGACAATATCCTGATCGGAAACGTGGCCTTCTATGGCGCCACTTCCGGCGAAGCCTTCATCCGTGGTAAAGCAGGCGAACGCTTTGCTGTCCGCAATTCCGGCGCGGTAGCCGTAGTGGAAGGTATTGGTGACCATGGTTGTGAATACATGACTGGCGGGCGCGTGGTGATCCTGGGCAGCACCGGACGCAACTTCGCGGCGGGCATGAGCGGCGGTATCGCTTACGTGTATGATGTGAAAGGACAATTCAGCACCAACTGCAACAAAGAAATGGTGGACCTCGATCCCGTTTCGCAGGAAGATGCACAGGAATTGTTCGACCTCATCCAGCGCCATTACGCTTACACGGCCAGCAGCGTGGCTCGTTTTGTTCTTGATGATTTCGAAAACCAGCTTCAGCATTTTGTAAAAGTTTTCCCAAGCGATTACAAAAAAGTGCTGGCGCAGAAAAAATCGGAACTCAACCAGAAAAAAACATCCTAATCATTTCAGAAAGAAGATCAATCTACCAATATGGGTAAGCCTACAGGATTCTTAGAATTTACCCGGGAAATGCCCGGTAAAAAACCCGCCCAGGAGCGTGTAAAACACTACAACGAGTTTGTAGAAAGCTACAGCGAGGAAAAACTCAACCAACAATCCGCGCGCTGCATGAACTGCGGTGTCCCCTTCTGCCACAGTGGTTGCCCGCTGGGCAATGTGATCCCGGAGTTCAACGACGCGGTATATAAAAAGAAATGGAAAGAGGCTTACGACATCCTCAGTTCCACCAACAATTTCCCTGAATTCACCGGCAGAATTTGTCCGGCGCCCTGCGAAAGCGCCTGCGTACTGGGCATAAACCAGCCGCCGGTAGCCATCGAGGAAATAGAAAAACACATCATCGAGATCGCGTTCAGCAAAGGCTATGTGAAAGCAAAGAAACCAGCTTTGCGCACGGGTAAAAAAGTTGCCGTGGTGGGATCCGGCCCCGCCGGCCTCGCAGCCGCAGCCCAACTGAACCAGGCCGGCCACTGGGTAACCGTTTTTGAAAGAGACGACGCCCCAGGTGGATTATTACGGTATGGCATACCCGATTTTAAGCTGGAGAAAAACGTAATCGACAGGCGCATCGCCGTAATGGAAGAAGAAGGCATTGAGTTCCGTTGCAATACCAATGTAGGTGTGAATGTTTCCGTGAGCGACCTGCTCCGCGAGTACCACGCCATCGTGCTTGCCGGTGGCTCCACGATCCCCCGCGACCTGAGTGTTACCGGCCGGCAGTTTAACGGTGTACATTATGCGATGGAGTTCCTGAAACAACAGAACAAACGCGTGAGCAACCGCAGCTTCAGCGAAGCGGAACTCTCCGCTAAAGGAAAAGACGTTGTGGTAATTGGCGGCGGTGATACAGGCTCTGACTGTGTTGGTACTTCCAACCGTCATGGTGCGAAGTCCATCACACAATTTGAACTGCTGCCCCAGCCTCCGGCGGAAAGAACCGGTTATATGCCCTGGCCCACCTACCCCATGCTACTGAAAACGACCACTTCGCACGAAGAGGGCGTGGAAAGAAAATGGGCCGTGGCCACGAAAGAATTCATCGGAGACGAAAACGGCAACCTGAAAGCGTTGAAAATAGTGGACCTGGAATGGAAATCGGGCCCTGAAGGACGTCCTGCCAGCTTTGTGGAAGTTCCCGGTTCCGAAAGGGAAATCCCCTGCCAGCTCGCATTGCTCGCCATGGGCTTCCTGCATCCGCAGAAAGAAGGCATGATCAGCGAGCTCGAAGTGGAACTGGATGAAAGAGGAAACGTAAGGGCTTCTGAAAAAGGGTTCCAGACCAATATCGCGAAGATATTCGCAGCAGGCGATATGCGCCGCGGACAATCACTGGTGGTATGGGCCATCAGCGAAGGAAGAGAATGCGCTAGAAAAGTGGACGAATACC
Organism: uncultured Flavihumibacter sp.; assembly: GCA_946481605.1. Next base: position 9,353 of record CAMLPA010000087.1, read on the forward strand.
TTATGGGACATTCACTGCTTGAATCGAAGGATGAATCTTTGCTGCTCAGCACCATCTAGCAGAACGCAATTCAATATTATAACCACAGGGTGTATCTTTCAGGAGATACACTCTTTTTCATTTATACCTTTCCCGGTTCTGAAAAACCCATGCGCTCCAGCAACTTATTATTACTGAATCACCTGTTAGTGATCCTTCCTTCTCCAGAGCGCATTCTCCAGTAAAAAAGGACCGAACGGAATAAGCGCGGCAACAAAACCCAGTACCAGCTTTCCAAACGACCAGTTCATCAGGCTTTTTACCTCCAGCAGAAAGAACAGATAGGCTACAAACAGCACCCCGTGCGCCCATCCCATGTATTTCACGGCTTCGGGCATTCCCCATCCATACTTCAGCGGCATGGCCACGCCCAACAAAAGCAAAAAAGATATCGCCTCGGCGTAGCCGGTATATTTAAAACGGGTAACAGGGCTGGAAAAAAATGATTTCATAGCCCAAAATTACTTGAATTACAAGCCAGATTTTAGCAAACCCTGAAAATATCTTACCAACCAGGCAATAAAATATTCGAAAACCACAAAATAATTTATATTATTATTTATTTTAATGCAAAAACTTTACATTAGATATATTTGAAAACCAACCAATTAGAAAAGAACAATCGTTTGTCAAACATATTAAATTTAATACTATATTTTAATCTTTTCAATTTATTAACAATAGTGATCTTTGAAACATCAAATTAACTAATATTACAATTATTAATATTTCATCAAATCAAAACTAGATGCGTATGCGAAGCATTTCCTTCAGGCAAGTAGCCCCGTTCCTGATCCTGGCCGGTGTTGCAGTTGCCTCCCTCTTCATCCCCACCCTTCCTGTATTTGAAGACAAGGAAGGTGTTTACAGTTCTTCCGACATTGCATGGGTACTCACCTCTACTGCCCTCGTATTCCTTATGACGCCAGGCCTCGCCTTCTTCTATGGCGGGATGGTACACAGGAAAAACGTTATTTCTACCATGATCAAAAGTGTGGTAGC
>CAMLPA010000088.1 GCA_946481605.1 uncultured Flavihumibacter sp.
GCGAAGAACCTGCGGGGAGAGGCGTTGCATAAGAAGCTGGCGGAGTTGCTGTAGGGTGCTGAGAAGTTATTTCACGCGATTGCTTGGTGCCTCGCAGCCTCGCAGGGCGGTTGAGGTGCTGTAGGCTCTTAGGGGTGTTTTCTCGCAATTGCTTCGTTCCTCGCAACGCAAAGGCGCAAAGCCTTGTTTGATTGCTGGTTTGTAGTGTTTCCTGGTATTGTCTTTTAGGCTTTCATTTGCTATTACATGGCTGAAAGCAAAAATCATAAGGGTGTGCCCTCATTTGCAGGCGCACCCTTTTTGTGCTATGATGGAGATAAAATCAAACGTGGGGAATGACTTGTATAAAAAGAAGCCTACACTCAAAACGGTCCAAATACAAACAAGGCTTTGCGCCTTTGCGTTGCGAGGAACGAAGCAATTGCGAGAAACAAAACAAATCCCTCTTAAAGAAATCCCGCCAACTAATCAAGGCTTTGCGTCCTTGCTCCCTGCGAGGAACGAAGTAGTGCATTGCGAGGCACGAAGCAATCGCGTGAAAAGAACTTCTCCCAAAAGAAACCCCCAGCCAGCCGATCAAGGCGTTGCGTCGTAGCGTTGCGAGGAACGAAGCAATCGCGAGAAACAAAAAACTCCTAAAGAAATTCCTCTCTTGCCACGTGAAAAAAAACACCCCGCCTCAGCAGGTTTTCCTTCCACTCCTCGTCCAACGAAACACATACACACAACATGTAAAGAACCACCTCAAAATTCTTTATATGAACCAACCTTTTCGCCACATGGCATTTTTATTGAAAATCACACGCGCCCACTCCCTGCAATGGCTGTGCTGCCTTTTTTTTGCCCTTATTTCATTCCAGCCTTTGTTCGCCCAGCAATTTCGTCCTGCTGCTTTTGAGGAAGAAGTAATTGCTGTGGTGAAAAAAGTAAGCAGCGCGGCTGTGCGCATTTCAGGATACGATTCCGTCAGGAATGTGCCCGCTGGCGGTAAATTCAGCGGTGTGGTGGTAAGTGCCGATGGATTGGTGCTCACTGCCGCCCATGCTTCCCGGCCCAATGCGAAATATAAACTCTTCTTCCCCGATGGCAAAGAGGCTATTGGCGTGGGTTTAGGCCGCATAGGAACCGTGGATGCCGCTTTGATAAAAATCATTGATCCCGGAACATGGCCCTATGCTGAGATGGGCTGGTCGTATGGATTGAAAGAATATCAACCCTGCCTCAGTATAGCTTATCCCGCGAGCATCGAAACCAATAAGGCGCCGGTGGTGCGGTTGGGCTATGTGGCCGAACCTGTTTCAAGTTCGGGCATGATCCGTTCTACCTGTCTGATGGAGCCCGGAGATTCCGGCGGACCGTTATTCGATATGTTTGGAAGGGTGATTGGTATCCATAGCCGGATAGATGTGGCGCTGGATGTGAACCTGGAAATCCCGGTCGATAATTTCCGTAAATACTGGACCGCTTTGCATGCGCCCGAGAACTACCGGGGCAGGGAATTGCCAGCGGAAGACAATGTGGGTATTGACCCCCTCGATGGCAAACAAAAAGTACACCCGCAACTCGCAGCTTTGTCTGGACTGTTTAATGAAGGAAAACAAACTACTGTGTCGGTAATGAATGGTGCTGCGGGAACACCCGTAGCCTGGGGTACTGTTGTTGTGCTGAAAGGTGCCAAAGAAAAATACATTCTAAGCAAAAGTTCACTTGTGGGCAATGATCCTTTTGTTCAGGTAGGTGCACGTTCTTCCAAGGCAACCATCCTGAAACGGGATGATTCCCTTGATGTGGTATTGCTGAAGGCTGATATTCCGGCTAACGCAGTGGAACTTTCCGCAGCGTATGCAGATACCCTTCGTGCGGATGCGGTAGGCAGTTTTCTGGTTTCCGTTGCGCCTTCCGGGAGCAAAAGGGTAGGCGTGTTTTCCGCCGCGCCGGTAGCGGTGCCTGGAAGATCGGGTATCGGATTCCTGGGCGTGATGTCGGAGCAGTTGAATGGGAAACTCAGCCTGCGCGAAGTGGTACAGCGTTCTCCCGCGGAACTGAGCCGGTTACAGAAAGGAGATTTGCTCCACACGGTAAATGGAACCGATGTTACTTCTCCTGAAGAATTGTCGAAAGCGCTGGAGCGCTTTAAGCCCGGAGATTCGGTTGAACTGAAAGTGAACCGCAACGACAGCGCATTCGCGGTATTCGTGAAGCTGGGTGCAAGGCCTGAAATGGAGCGCCATGCCGCCGACAGGCTGGAAGAAGGTAAAAGTGTGCGCAAAGATGGTTTCGCCCGCGTATTTGTTCACGATACACCCGTTCGCCCGGAAGAATGCGGCGGCCCGGTATTCAACAGGAATGGCGCGTTCCAGGGGATCAACATCGCCCGTTTAAGTAGGACGTCCACCCTGGCCGTTCCTTATACTGTGTTGTACGATTTTGTGCGGAATGCCGCCACCGGCGAATGAATCTCCGGTAGCTTACACACAATGCTGTACCTTTGCGGCTCAATAGCTTGCGCATGATGCGGAAACGGATCAGGCGGTTCTCGCGCCTGTCGAAGTATATCGTTTATAAAGAAACCCTTGTTGATGCCAAGGAACATTTCTGGTCGTTCATCGGTTCCTTCTTTGGGATCGGGCTTATCGCGTTCCTCCAGAGTAAAGTGCTGCTTTCCCAGGACAATGTATTGCTGATCGGTTCCTTCGGGGCTTCCAGCGTGCTGGTGTACGGCGCCATCCAGAGCCCGTTGTCGCAACCCCGTAACCTGATCGGCGGGCATGTGATTTCAGCGCTGGTAGGGGTTAGTATTCAGCAACTGTTGCCCGACCTGCTCTGGTTGTCGGCGCCGCTGGCGGTTTCCGCTTCTATCGTGTTGATGCAGGTTACAAAGACGCTCCATCCTCCGGGTGGGGCCACCGCGCTGATCGCTATCATTGGTTCTGAAAAAATCAAAGCGCTGGGTTATTGGTATGTGCTTACGCCTGTACTTACAGGGGTACTTATCCTCTTTCTGACGGCGGTGATTTTCAATAATATGACACCGGATCGCAGTTATCCCACCAATAAAAGATTTACACGGGTCTGGAAAAGGTTGATCGTTTCCAGAAGATTGTTCAGGGGAAGATGATAAGCTGCTGAACGATTGCTGGATTCTGAAACGTTGAATTTTTCTTCAGCCGACAATAATAAAAAGCATATTTCAACACCAACCCAAGCGGCGGTCTCTTACAGGGATCGCCGCTTTGTATTTGAAGGATACACACAAAATCTTCCCCCAAAACACCTTTTTTCAATCTTATTTTCTACATTTGATTCTATTATAGTATAGAATAGGATAGATTATTTATCAATCTGTTGATTTTTAATTAGATAACGATTTTACTTGCATCCCAGATCAATACAATGAATACCGTTTTTGAACAGATTTATGAGATGGAAGGCGCGCATGGCCTGTCGAAACACGAACAACTCGTGAACGGCATCCTGAACGCCATTCAGAATAAAACCTTAGCCCAGGGTGATATGTTGCCCTCCGTAAACAACCTGATCAACGAGTTCGGTTTCGCCAGGGAAACCATTGCCAAAGCATACAAGGACCTCGTGAAAAGAGGCATCGTGGAATCCAAAAACCGCGTGGGCTTTTTCGTATCGAATGTGGATGTGAAACAACACCTGAGGGTAGCCCTTATTTTATTCGCCTTCGATGCATTCCAGGAGACCTTCTACAAAACTTTCCGCTCCCGCGTGGGAAAAGGGGTGCATATAGATGTGTTCTTTCACCACAACAATATAGATGTGTTTGAAAGCACCATCAATAAAGTGCGCGGACAATACGGTATGTACGTGGTGGCGCCTATTCCGCATACGCGCACGCCGAAAATCCTGGAAGCGCTGCCCATGAATAATTTCCTGATGATTGACCGCTATGAAAAGATAGGGTCCGATCATTCCTATATCGCACAGGAATTTGAACAGTCCTCGTACCGGGTGTTCATGGAACTGAAAGATACCATCCGCACTTACGAGGGCATGGTGTATTACCACCGTCCGGCAGCGGATACGCCTATCGAGATACTGCACGCCTACAAGAAATTCGTGAAAGAAGTGGGGATCAAAAGTGAAATACGTGCGGAATACCTCGCCGGTACCATCGAAAAAGGAAAGGTGTATTTCACCATCAACAACACCGAGTTGTGGAACATGCTCAAGGATTGTAAGCTGAAAGGGTTGTTGCCTGGGAAAGACGTAGGTATTCTGTCGCACAACGACGAAGTGGTGAAAGAACTGATTATGGACGGCATCACCACCTATTCCGCCGATTTTAAAGTAATGGCCGAAAAGGCGGCGGATTTTGTATTGAAAAGAAAAAAGATACAGGAAATTGTTCCCACCGTACTCATCAGAAGGAACTCACTGTAACGATTAGCCGATAACTACCATGAACCAGACCGGGCTCATAGGATTTTTTTTGTTTCTCACATTGGTTGCCATCATTTCCATCTTCAAAACAAGGAAGGTGAAACTGAATACGACCGCGGCCTATTTTATGGGCAACCGGTCGCTGGGCTTCTGGATGGTAGGCACCTCTCTTTTTCTTACCAACATCAGTTGCAACCAGTTCATCGGCGAAAACGAATTCGTGTACACCAACGATATGTCGGTAATGGCCTGGGGGATGAGTTCCATCCTCGCGATGCTGATTGTGGCGGAGTTCTTCCTGCCGGTTTACCTGAAGATGGGCGCAGTAACTACACCCGATTTTTTAGAACAGCGGTTTGGAAAAGATATGAAGCGTATTGTGTCGCTTATTTTCCTGGCCAGCTATCTTGTAAGTCTTATCCCTACTGTGTTGTACGGGAGCGCAGTGGCGCTGAACGGTATTTTTCATATTGACACGGCATTGGGGATCAGCTATTTTTCGGCCATCTGGATACTGGTGGTGCTGGTGGGTATTATCGGTTGTTGTTACACGGTATTGGGTGGCTTACGCGCCATTACGGTTTCCGACCTCGTGCAGGGGCTGGGTATGCTGATCGGCGGCTTCCTGTTGCTGTGGTTCAGTCTGCAATACCTCGGCGATGGAAGTGTGCTGGCGGGCATTGAAAAGATTACCGGGTCGGAGAAGGAACACCTCAACGCAATTGGTGGTGCCAACGATCCAATCCCGTTTGGAACGTTGTTCACTGGGATGTTCCTGATAAACCTCTACTACTGGGGCATGGAGCAATACATTGTGCAGCAGGTGCTGGCTTCGAAGAGTTTGTCACAGGGGCAGAAAGGGATTTCCCTCGCCTGCGTGGGCAAACTGATTTCTCCGTTGCTCCTCAATGTGCCGGGGTTGATCGCGGTACATCTTTACCCCGACATCACCAATACAGCTACGGTTTTCCCGAAACTGGTGAGCGATGTGTTGCCGCCTTTGTTAACGGGGTTTATGGCCGCCATCGTGTTCGGCGCAGCCATCAGTACTTTCAACGCGGGACTGAACAGTTCAGGAACATTGTTCATCATGAACCTGTATAAACCCTGGCGCAAAGATGCGGCCAGCGACAAAGAACTGGTAAGAACAGGAAGAGTTTTTCAGGTCACAATAACGGTGCTGGCGATGTGCTTTTCACCTTTCATCTTGTATTTCGATGGCGGGTTCTACCATTATATTCAAAAAATATCCAGCTTTTTCAGCGTGCCGGTATTCACGGTAATGATCATTGGATTGTTGACGAAACGGGTACCGGAAATAGCGGCGAAAGTGGGACTGGTATTCTTTCTCGTGATGTATGGCGTCAGTCAGTTCCTCGTGGATACCGGGTTGAATTACCTGCATGTACTGGCTGTTTTATTCCTGCTGTCGGTGGCGCTGATGTTGCTGATCGGGAAACTGCGGCCCATGCCTGTGGCCTACACCGCTAAAAACTTGGCGATGGTGAACATGCGGCCCTGGCGCGCACGGTATTGGTTCTTCGCGGTGTTGCTGTTGCTTATGGCGGGCATGTTCCTGCTTTTCTCTGAATACGGGCTCGCGGCGTAAACGCAGGGCTTTTCATACTGTACTCATTTTAAAAAATCAATCTGAAGGATGAAAAATTTGATCAGGGTTTTTGGTGTTTTGTTGTTGCTGATAGAAGGAATAGCCGCTTCGGCACAACAACAGATCGCGATAGAAACAGAAAAAATCAGCCTGATATTCACCGTGGGTGATCATGGAAGATTGTACCAGTCGTACCTGGGGAATAAATTGTCTCCGGCATCAAAAGCATTGCTTGCTCCGGGGCATGGCGAAGCCTACGTGCCATCAGGAGGAGATAATCTTTTTGAGCCTGCGGTAAGAATGATTCATGCCGATGGCAATCCTTCATTGGAACTGGTGTACGAATCGCATACCGTTAAAAATGAAAGCGGGTGCACCACCACGAGTATCTTGCTGAAGGATATGGTGTACCCGGTGAAAGTGGTATTGCATTTCAGCGCTTTCAGCAAAGAGAATGTGCTGAAGGAATGGGTGGAAATTTCTCACACAGAAAAATCGCCCGTTCAGCTTACGCATTTCGCTTCTTCGATGTTGCATTTCAAAGCGGACGATTACTGGCTCACGCAATTTCATGGCGACTGGGCAGAGGAAATGCACGTAGCAGAAACAAAACTTACCAGCGGCATCAAGATCATCGACAGTAAACTCGGTACCCGCGCCAATATGTACCAGACCCCGGCATTTGCGCTTGCTACCAACGGGCCCGCCACGGAAGAGGAAGGAGAAGTGTTGCTGGGCACGCTGGCCTGGACAGGTAATTTTCAGTTCGCGTTTGAAGTGGATGAAAAGCAACAACTGCGCATAGTTTCAGGAATGAATCCTTTCGCATCCGAATACACACTGGAACCCAAAAAAACTTTTACCACACCTGCATTTATTTTTACTTACAGCAATACCGGAAAGGGACAGGCTTCCCGCAACCTCCATGCCTGGGGCAGAAACTACGGGGTGCTGAATGGCAGCAAAGAAAGGATGACCCTGCTCAACAACTGGGAAGCCACACAATTTGATTTCGATGAAAAGAAACTCACCGCTTTGTTCGGTGAAGCCAAAGAGCTGGGGGTGGATATGTTCCTGCTCGACGATGGCTGGTTCGGCAATAAATATCCCCGTCACAGCGACAATGCCGGTCTGGGCGATTGGGATGCCAATAAGAAAATACTCCCGAATGGCGTGGGTGCATTGGTAAAAGCTGCCAATGAAAAAGGGGTGAAATTCGGCATCTGGATAGAACCGGAAATGGTGAACCCGAAAAGCGAATTGTATGAGAAACATCCAGACTGGGTACTGAAACTGCCTAACAGGAAAGAACATTATTTCCGGAACCAACTGGTGCTTGACCTGGTGAATCCGCAGGTGCAGGACTTCGTTTATAAACTCGTGGATGATTTACTTACCATTAATCCCGGCATCGCCTACATCAAATGGGATTGCAACAGGATGATGACGAACACCTATTCTCCCTTTCTGAAAAACAAACAGTCGCAGGTGTACATCGATTATGTGAAAGGCTTCTATGCGGTAATGGAAAGAATCAGGAAAAAGTATCCCACGTTGCCCATTATGTTGTGCTCCGGTGGTGGCGGCAGAACAGATTATGGGGCGCTTCAGTATTTTACGGAGTTCTGGCCCAGCGATAACACAGATGGTGTGGAACGCATCTTCATACAATGGGGCTACTCTTATTTCTTCCCTGCGAATACCATCGCTGCGCACATCACCTCGTGGGGCAAACAGCCCTTGAAATTCAGGACCGACGTGGCGATGATGGGCCGGTTGGGCTACGATATCAACCTGGCGCACCTTTCTGAAACGGACGTCGCTTTCAGCAAAGCCGCTGTAAAGAAATACAAAGAACTGAGTTCCGTGATAGGGCAGGGAGATTTGTTCCGGCTGATAGCGCCTACTATGGATGGCAGGGCCGCGCTCATGTATGTTGACAGCCTGAAACAAAAGGCGGTACTCTTCGCTTATACGCTTCATCCAAGATATGGAGAGAACTGGTCCGCGGTAAAACTCAAAGGGCTTGACCCCCTAAAGAAATATGCGGTAAATGAAACCAATATTTACCCCGGAACAAATCCTTCCCTGGCAGAAAATGGTAAAACATTTACCGGGGAATACCTGATGCAAAAAGGACTGATGGTGTCGCAAAGCAATGCGCTTTCCAGTGCTGTGATTGAATTAACGGAGGTGAAATAAATTTTCTTAACCGGGAAAATGAGTAACATGAAGAAAGTTTTTTGTTGGAAAAGCCTTGCGCCTGCGCTGTGGATGGTCTGTCTGTTGATGCCGGCATTCGCGAACGCTTCCGATGGCAGGAAGGATTCGGTATTAATGATGCCGTTCGGAAAGAGCAGTTATATCCGTTACGCACTGGAACGTGGTACTTACGATGTTTATGTAAAAGGACAAGCGGTATTGCTGAATGTGTATGCGCAATACAACGGAGCAGACAGTGGTGATAGCCGGAAACTTTCATTCAATTCCTGTGCCGTTACAACGCTGAAAGATGCTTTTGGAAAAGGGAAAAGATTCATGGTGGAACGTGGTAACGGTTCAGCACGAATGCAACAGTTTTTCTACCTATATCCCGGAAAAGATTATTTTCTGGTACAGGTGAACAAATACGCTGCAGATGCGGGAGCGAACCATATTTCACCCATCGCTGGCGCTACTGCTGTCGTACCGGAAGGCGGTGAGCGCAGGGCGCTGTTTGTGCCTTTTGACAATGATATGTGGGTGCGCTACAATGCATATACACTGGAAGGCGCTCATTACACAAGCAGTGAAGTAACGGCCTTGTACAACAATGTGAGTCGTGAAGGAATGGTGATTGGTTCCATACAACATGAAGTATGGAAATCGGGTGTGCAGGTGAAACACCTTTCAGGGAGCCAGGTTGCCGTTAGCGCCTTCGGCGGTTACACGGATAGCGTTGTTACGCACGATAGAAATCCGCATGGAATGGTTGGTAGCAACGATACGGTGTGTCATTCTCCCAAAATGATGGTGGGCTTTTTTGCCGATTGGAGAGAAGGAATGGAGACCTACGCAAAACTGAACCTGCTGGCCGAGCCGCCGGTTGTTTTTAAATGGAAAAAAGCCACACCAATGGGGTGGAACAGTTGGGGCGCCATTCAGACCAATATATCGCTTGACAATGCAAAGAAGGTGGTCGATTTTTTTGCAGACTCCTGCAAGGCCTTCCGCAACGCAGACAGTACTTTATACATTGATATAGATTCCTATTGGGACAACCTCACGGGTGGCATGACCGGCGACTTCTCCGCGTTGGCGGCATTCTCCGCTTATTGCAAACAGAAAGGATTGCAGCCTGGTATTTACTGGGCGCCGTTCGCCGACTGGAGCAAAACACCACGCAATATGGAAGTGGGTCCTTACCAGTATGAAGAAACCTGGTTGAAAGCGAAAGGCGCACCAATGGATATTGACGGTGCACGGGCCATGGATCCCACACATCCCGGCACCCAACAACGTATGGCTTATTTGCTGAACCGCTTTAAAGAAGCGGGTTTCACCATGATAAAAGTGGACTTCCTGGGCCATGGTGCGTTGGAAGCCGACCACTTCGCTGATCCGTCGGTTACAACAGGTATGCAGGCTTACAAAGTGGGCATGGCTTTTATGGACAGCGTACTGGACGGCTCCATGTTATTGTATGCCGCCATTTCTCCCAATATAGCCACCGCCCGTTACGTACACATGCGGCGCGTGGCCTGCGATGCATTCAGCGCCATCGACAATACGGAATATACATTGAACAGTACGGGTTATGGTTGGTGGCAGAGTAGTCTTTACGATTTTATTGATGGTGACCATGTTGTTTTCGGAAAGGAGAAAGAAGGTGCCAACCGGGCACGACTCGCTTCCGCTATCGTGACCGGAACACTGATTACCGGGGATGATTTCTCCCAACACGGCCAATGGACCGGCACCGCAAAAAACTTATTGCAGCAAAAAGAATTGCTCCACATTATGAAAGATGGAAAGAGCTTCCGCCCGGTAGAAGCGAATAAAGGTAGTAAAGGCGTGGAACTCTTTGTAAAAAAGCAGGGAAAGCATACTTATATCGCGGCATTTAATTTCGGAAAGGAGAAAAAAACATTCCGTTTCTCCCCGGAAAGGATCGGGCTGAAACGGGGAAGCCGGTTTGTGCTTCAATCCCTTTTTTCAGGAGCGGTTACGCCATTGGAGCAGGAATTGTCTTTTGAAGTGATGCCCGAAGATGCCGCAATTTATCAAATCATTCAGCGGAATTGACAACTGCCTATAAAGCAGGAATATTTTTTTTGCAAAGCGCTGAAAAAAGATATATTTGTACTAGT
>CAMLPA010000089.1 GCA_946481605.1 uncultured Flavihumibacter sp.
TGCAACTTTCCCACAGGTGGTGTACGGCGTTTCCTTCGGATTTGATTGGAAAGGATTTGATTTCTCTATGCTTTTTCAGGGCGCTACCAAAGTATCTACCTATCTGTCTGAAATGGCGGCATGGGCGTTCGATACGGACTGGAGAAGTGCGCAGGAACGTCACCTGGAGCGCTGGACGCCCGAACGTTACGCAGCGGGAGACCCCATTACTTATCCCCGCCTGGAATTGTCGCCTACGGTTGGAAAACACAATTACCGTCCTTCCGATTTCTGGTTGATCGACGGAAGTTACCTGCGTTTGAAGAACATGGAGATCGCGTACCGCTTCCGCGGCGGGTTCATCGAAAAGATGGGCGCCAAACATCTTCGTGTGTACATGAACGGTAACAACCTGCTTACCTGGAGTAAGATCGAGAACTATGATCCCGAAGCCCCTCCGGGCCGCGGACAGTTCTATCCGCAGATGAGAGTATTTAACGCAGGCGTGAACATCCAGTTCTAACCACAAAAAAGACATCATGAACAAAAAAATATCCCTGCCTAAAGGCATCGTGGCCCTCCTGGTAGTGGTGATTGCCGCCACTTCCTGCAACAAGGATTTCCTGGAAAAGCCACAAAGCAACGACGTTACAATTGATACTATTTTTTCCACCAAAATAAAGGCGCAGACCTTCCTTTGGGATACCTACAACAAATGCGTGCCGCAAGGTTTTCCTTTCGACTGGGGTTCTCACAACGGTATGTATGCCTGTATGCTGATGGCCGCTTCAGATGAGGGCGACCTCTATGACGCATGGCCTTCCGCGCAAGCGCACAATGAAGGTTCCTGGGGACCAAACTCGAATGGCGAAGACGATTTTGGCGCACATTTTAAGGGCATAAGGAACGCCAGTATTTTCATCGGAAACATTGGCCGGGTAAGCGATATGGGCGACACGGAAAAAAGCCAGATGGCCGCAGAAGCAAAAGTGTTGCGTGCATTGCAATACCATGAACTGATGAAAAGGTATGGCGCTGTTCCCATCGTAGACAAGCCGCTATCCGCTTCAGATGAAATCAATCTTCCAAGGAATACTTATGAGGAATGCGTGAACTTCGTGGTGAAGGAATGTGACGATGCGGCTGCGGTGCTGCCCAATAATTACTCCACGGAATTTAACGGGAGAATTACGAAGGGTGCAGCCCTGGCGCTCAAGGCGAGAGTATTGTTGTATGCGGCAAGTCCATTACACAATACACAAACACCTTACAAAACGGAAAATAGGGCGTTGACGGGCTATCCCAGTTTCAATGCGGAACGCTGGAAGCTTGCGGCAGATGCCAGTAAGGCTGTGCTGGATTGGGCGCAACAAAACAATGTTCGTTTGGTGACCCAACTCGCAACCCCGGCGCAGAACTATGAATCCGCTGTAACCGACCTGAATACTTCTGAAAATATTCTTTCCAACCAGGCACACGGCTGGTGGGGTGCCTGGAGCCCGATGTTCCAGCAGTTCGCCATGCCAAGGGGCATATATGGCGGATGGTACGGTCATGGAGTAACTTTCCAGCACGCGGTGAAATACCAGAAAACGGACGGTACCGACCAGCAATGGCCCGACCAGGGTACCGGCGCGGAATTCCTCCAGAAAATGCAGCAGATGGAACCCCGGTTCCAGGCTTCGGTTTATTATGCAGGCGCCAAATGGAACGATGAAATTGGCGTGCGCACTTTCTTCCGGAAAAAAGACAATACATGGTCCGATAACGCGCCTGTAAATGGTGTTGGTTACATGAAGAAGTTTCTTACCAGGATGAACTGGGGCGGCGGCCAACTCAACTGGATCGTTTTCAGGCTCGCTGAATCCTACCTCAACTATGCTGAAGCATTGAATGAATACAGCCCCAACGATCCCTTGTGTTATACCGCGATCAACGAAGTGAGGAAAAGGGCCGGCGTTCCTGAAATTACGGCTGCTGATCCCCGTTATGATACGCAGGATGAACTGCGCCAGGCCATCAGGAGAGAACGGGCCGTGGAACTGGCTTTTGAAGAACACCGCTTCTTTGATGTGCGCCGCTGGCAGATAGCCGGGCAGGATGGCGTGATGAAAGGACAAATGCTTGGACTGAACCTCTACGAGCAGCCCGATAATACGCTCCTCTACCGCAAAGAAGCGTTCGAAACCCGGGTTTGGGACGACAAAATGTACCTCTATCCCTTCCCGCAGGGCGAGATCGATAAACGGTACCTGACCCAGAACCCCGGATGGTAATATTTTCAACCAAAGTAACATTTGCTATTATGAATTTTCGCGATAAAAAGAACAGGTATTCCTCCAAACTGGCTGCACTGACGCTTCTGCTCGCAATAACGGGTGGGGTATCCGCACAGGATGTCACAGCCACCACGGCTGATTCGCTGCCCGCAGGCAAAACAGACAAGCAGGTGCCCGTGGCTTATGGCTTTCAGTCTTTCGGACGCCTTACAGGCGCTGTATCCACCGTTTCAGGAGAAGTGCTGCGTAAAACCAACGCGCCCAACGTGAGCAATACGCTTTTCGGCAGGTTGCCCGGTCTTACTGTAATGCAGGGCTCCGGAGAACCCGGCTATGATGCGCCGGGCTTACTGCTCCGTGGAAAAGCCAGCTACCGCAACAATGGTATGCTCACTTTTGTAGATGGTTTTGAAAGTTCTTTCGACCAGATGTCGATAGATGAGATCGAATCCATCACCATTTTGAAAGATGCCGCGGCGCTGGCCATGTATGGCATCCGGGGCGCAAACGGGGTGATCCTCGTTACTACGAAGCGCGGAACTGAATCTGCTAAAACAAAGATCACTTTCAATGCCAGAACCGGATGGCAACAGGTGCAAAGGCTTCCTGAATTTGTGGATGCCTACAACTACGCTGCTCTGTACAACGAAGCGCTCGCCAACGATGGACAGCCCGCACGGTACACACAGTCCGACCTGGACGCTTACCGCAATGGCAACGATCCTTATTTCCACCCTGATGTGAACTGGTACGAGGAAGTGCTGCGCAAATCAGCACCGCTCAGTGATTACAGTCTTACTTTCAACGGAGGTAACAGCGTGGCACAATACAACATTGTGCTCGGCTACATGCGCAACCAGGGCATTTACGCCAATACCGATAAAGACAGGAAGGAAAATTCCAATGCCGATTTCAGGCGTTATAATTTCCGCTCCAACTTCGACATCAAACTTTCCAACGCAGTATCCGCGAGCTTCGACCTGGCCGGTCGCATTGAAGACAGGTCTTTCCCCAATTTTAACGGCACCCAACTCTGGACCAATATGGCCCGCTACCCGGCCAACGCCTACCCGGTAAGGAACCCGAACGGCACCTGGGGCGGTAACGCGGTTTATATTGATAACCCGGTGGCATCCGTGCTGGCAAGAGGAACTAACTCCACCCACGACAGGAACCTGATGGGAACTTTCAGACTGAATGAAAAACTGGACTTCCTACTGCCGGGCCTGAGCTTTTCCCAACTGGTATCGTTCAACAACTGGTCTAGGGGCGCGGTGAACAGAACGCGCAACATTGCAGTGTTTGAATTGTCAAAGAACGGCAACGATACGGTGTACCGTCAGCATGGGCAGAATACGGATCCCGCTGTGGACGAAGGTGGCAACGACCAATGGAACCGCACCAACGTGCAACTGCAATTGAACTACGACCGGAAGATGGGCAACAACGGGCTGGCCGCGCAACTGGTTTACCACCAGGATGTGTACCGCCCCGGGGGCAACAACGTGCCTTTTGCCAACCAGAACATCGCCGGAAGAGTGAACTATCATATCAGGAATACTTACATCGCTGAACTGGGCATGTCGTACAGCGGATCAGAATCCTTTCCCGCAGGGAACAGGTTCGGTTTCTTCCCTTCCTTATCAGCGGCCTGGATCGCTTCCAACGAAAGTTTTCTCTCCGGAAGTAAAACCATCACTTTTCTGAAAGCAAGGGCTTCGGCCGGTTTGCTGGGGAACGACCGCACCAATGGTTCACGCTTCGCGTATGACCAATACTACTTCTTTGATGGCTCCGGCTACAGTTTCGGTAAAAACAACAACTGGTGGGGCGCCGTGGTGGAAGGTGCGCTCGGAAATCCCATGATTACCTGGGAGAAGGCCATGAAATATAATATTGGCGTAGACGCAACTTTCTTCAACAGGCTTGATGTGAACCTTGAACTTTTCCATGAGAACAGGAAAGATATTCTCGCTACAGCAGATGCCACCGTGCCCGGTTATGTGGGCGTGGCCATGCCACTGGAAAACCTGGGACAGGTAAAAAACAAAGGCTTTGAACTGAGCGCCACTTATACCGGTAAAACCGGTGACCTCACCTGGGTCGCCGGAAGCAGTGTATGGTACGCCAGGAACAGGATCATCCGCATGAACGAAGTAGTAAGGCCGGAAGCATACCTGTACAGAACGGGACTTCCTGTTGGACAATCGTTCGGATTGGAGGCGATAGGTTTCTTCCGCGATGACGCAGACATTGCTGCAAGTCCATTGCAAACTTTCTCGCCCGTTCGCCCCGGAGACATCAAATACAAGGACCAGAATGGGGATGGCCTGATTAATGAGAACGATGAAATCTCTTTTGGAAAAGCCTTCGAACCTGAAATTACGTACACGGCCAACCTTGGGTTGCAATACAAAGGATTTGACCTGGAACTTTTCTTCCATGGCATCGCCAACAGAACTGTTTACCTGAACGGCCCTTATTTCTGGGCCCTCCAGAACGACAATAACATCGCCACGAATGCGCTGGGCAGGTGGACGCCGCAAACAGCGGATGTGGCTACTTATCCAAGACTTACCACTTTGCCGAACGATAACAATTACAGAGCATCTACCTTCTGGTCGCGCTCCGGTAATGCACTTCGTTTGCGCAACGCAGAAATCGGGTACAGCTTTCCCTCCGGTGTGCTGGAGCAGTTGAAGCTGACCCAGTTCAGGGTGTTCGCAAGCGCCATCAATCCATTCATCTGGGATAAGGTAGATACGGTGGACCCGGAAAGCCTGGGTGGCTATCCGCCCATGAAATCTTATAACATCGGCGCAAGGATTCAGTTCTAATCATCCCACAACGAGCTACGCATGAAAAAAATAAAAGTCTTACAATATGCACTGGTGCTGACGGCACTGGCCGGTTGCCAGAAAAATTTCCTTGACAGGCAACTGGATACCAATTATACTGAAGACCAGGTCTTCTCTTCTGTAAACAACATTGAAAGCTTTGCTGTAGGCATTTACGCGATGCTTCCGGCGGGATTCGACAGGTTCGGTGGCGGCATGCTTTCTTCCGCTACAGACGAATCTGTGCATTCCGGACTGGTGCAGGATGTGCAACGGTTTAACAATGGAAGCTGGAGCCCGTTTATGAACCCTGATGAACAGTGGGTGAACATGTACAGCGGTATCAGAAAAGCCAATCTTTTCCTGGAACGCACGGGCGATTTCAGGCATGTTGCTTTCCGTGATACCACCACGCAGGCTGGGAAAACGAGTTACAATACAGATACTTCAAACATCAGGTTCTACCGTGCGGAAGCAAGGTTCCTTCGGGCGTTCTTCTACTTTGAACTGGCAAAACGCTACGGTGGTGTTCCTTTGATCACCAACACACTTACCGGAAATGAGAACGCTGTTCCAAGGGCAGACTTCAATACCGTGATAAACTTCATCTCCACTGAACTGACAGATGTGAAAGACTCACTCCGCCGCACCTGGCTGGGCGTGTTCGAAGACAAATACATTGGCCGGGCCACCATTGGCGCCGCACTGGCTTTGAAGGCGCGTGCCCTGCTGTATGCCGCCAGCCCCTTGCACTCACCAGGTGGTGATGTGGCCAAATGGGAAGCTGCTGCGGCTGCCGCAAAAGATGTGATTGCCCTGGGACAATATAGTCTTGATGGAAACTACAGGAATATGTTCCGCGCCCTGCAAAGCAATGAGTTCATTTTTGAAAGAAGGTTCCAACCCTCCAATACCCTGGAAAGGAATACCTATCCCGCAGGGTATGATGGCGCAGTGGGTGGAACGAATCCCACGCAGAACCTGGTTGATGCTTACGAAACCAGCAATGGTCTTGCTATTACGGCTGATCCGGCTTACGATCCGCAAAATCCTTATGCAGGGCGGGATCCGCGTTTGCAGATGACCATCATCACCAACAACTCCGATTACAAAGGACGTAAGGTGGAAACCTTTGTTGGTGGAAGGGATGGACAGGGAAAACCTCGCGCAACAAGAACTGGTTATTACCTCAAGAAATTCGTGGATGAAAGTCTTGACCTCGTACAGAACAGAACCAGCGCGCATACCTGGGTGTACATGCGTTATGCCGAAGTGCTGCTCAATTATGCGGAAGCTATGAATGAGGCTTATGGCCCGGATATGGTGCCCACAGGTTATCCAATGTCCGCAAGGGCTGCATTGAACCAGGTGCGGAGCAGAGCGGGGGTAAACATGCCACCGGTTGCCGCTGGCGGACAGGATGAACTGAGAACAAGAATAAGGAATGAAAGAAGGGTGGAGCTTGCTTTTGAAGAGCACCGCTTCTGGGATGTACGTCGTTGGAGAACAGCGGCGCAGGTACTAACAGCGCCCGTTCGCGCAGCGAACATTACCAAACTCCAGGATGGCACATTCAATTACCAGTATCCTTCAGGTTCTATTGAAACAAGGGTATGGGCGGATAAAATGTACCTGTACCCCATTCCTCAGACTGAGATCAATAAATCCAACGGCGTTCTTTCTCAGAACAATGATTGGTAGTTGAAGGTATTGCCGTAAACGACATTGCTCAATATTAAAACAGCAGTATGAAAAAGCTTTTAAATGCAACACCTTACTGGTTGCAGCGGGTAAAGAAACACGGCGCCATGATGGTGCTGGCAACAAGTTTGGTGGCTGCAGGTGTGGTGCTGGCCTCTTTTGATGAAAGTGAAGCGGGAGAGAAGAAAAAGAAATGGAAGTTGGTATGGTCCGATGAATTTAACAAAAATGGCAGGCCCGATTCCACGAAGTGGGATTATGAATCCGGTTTTGCCCGTAACCATGAGGCGCAATGGTACCAACCGGATAACGCCTGGTGTGAAGGCGGTAACCTGATTATTGAGGCCCGTAAGGAGGAAAAACCCAACCCCCTCTATGTTAGTGGCAGCAACGATTGGAGAAAGTCAAGAGAAAAGATTGAATACACTTCTTCCAGCCTGAGAACGCTTAAAAGTCAGACCTGGCAGTATGGAAGATTCGTAATGCGCGCGAAGATAGATACCGCGCCAGGTATGTGGCCTGCGTGGTGGACACTCGGCATCAACGGAGAATGGCCTTCCAATGGTGAGATTGATATCATGGAGTATTACCGTGGTAAACTGCTCGCCAACATTGCTGTAGGCACTAACCAGCGGTACAAGGCGGAATGGCACAGCGAAACCCGTAAGGTAAGCGAAATGGGGGCCGGGTGGAGTGATAAATTCCACATCTGGCGTATGGATTGGGATGAAAACGAGATTGCTTTATATGTGGATGATAAACTGCTGATCAAAGTGCCGCAGAGCAAACTCAACAACAAGAATGAATCCGGGATCGTTCCTTTTAAACAACCGCATTACATGATCCTGAACCTCGCGCTCGGTGGCGACAACGGGGGCGATCACACGCTAACCAGTTATCCCAGGCGCTATGTGATCGATTATGTGCGTGTTTACCAGGAAAAATAATTGAGTAACCCTTGCTATGCTCATATATCCCCTGCCTGTTTTTGGCGGGGGATTTTTTCTTCCCAAAGCTTCCTATTTTTAAATATGGAGCAGATCAGAACTTACTTTGAGCGAAAGGTGAAAATGACCGACAGCGACTGGTTGTACTTTCACGCTAAACTGAAAAAGTGTACGTTCCCCCAAAAGAGCCTTTTGCTCCGGGAAGGGCAGGTGGAAAACCATTTGTCTTTCATTGAAAGCGGAACCGTGCGCTTCTTTGTTCCGGGAGCAGAAGACGATCGCACGTTTGGGTTCGCTTTTTCCAACAATTTTGTGAGCGCATACGACTCCTTCCTCGCAAGAACGCCATCCGTGTACCATATTGAAACGCTTACGCCGGGCATACTCTGGCGCCTTACCTATGATGATTTGCAGGATGTGTACACGAACACCGGGATAGGTAACCAGATCGGAAGGCTGGCCTGTGAGGAACTTTTCCTCAAGAAGTCAAAACGGGAACTTTCCCTGCTGAACGAAACGGCCACACAACGTTACCTCAACCTGATAGAGGAGCAGCCAATGTTGTTTCAGCAGGTTCCTTTAAAATACATCGCCTCCTACATAGGCATCACGCCGCAGGCGCTGAGCAGGATACGGAAACGTATTTCTTAACCCGGGTTCATTGTTTGCGTAAAAGCTGAGCGGGATCTTTGCAAAAAAAAAGCAATGAAACCACTTTTCGTTTTACTGGGCACTTTCCTGATCTCCCTGTTGATAATACGCCTGGTTCAGGGGAAGTTCGACTGGGCGCAAGCCGCGCGCATCGGGATGTCGGCCATGCTCGTGTTTACCGCCCTGGGCCATGTGATGTATACGAAAGGTATGGAGATGATGATTCCCGCGTTCATTCCCGCGAAAACAGCGATGGTGTACGCTACCGGAATCATAGAATTGCTGGCCGCCATAGGCTTATTGATACCACAGTTTCGTGTGCTGACCGCCTGGTTGCTGATCGTCTTTTTCATCCTGGTACTCCCGGCCAATGTGTTGGCGGCTTTGAAGCAGGTCAATTACCAGAAAGGAGATTTTTCAGGCGCGGGCCCATCTTACCTTTGGTTCAGGGTGCCTTTGCAGGTGTTGTTTATTGTTTGGACTTATTTGTGCGGGGTTAAAGCGGGATGAGGCATTTTACCAATCGGACTTTTTCTTTTTAACGATTACGAATACACCATCTTCATTGATGTAGCCGTCCTGGATTGTTTTGTAATCCTGCCCCTCACGCACTTTGATTTCGGCGTAGGCGATTCTGCTCACGGGATCGAAACCACTAATGTTGAAAAAAGTCGGGGGAACTACCTTGCCGGTGGAGTGCACATAGATACCATGAAGCGGTGAACTGTTGGGCTTGCTTTTCTGGAAGAATAGAAAATCGCTGTCATAACCATGAATTATCTGGTCAAAAAAACGCCGCTCATCTATTGACAATGTGTAGCGGAGCATCGGGGTAGGGTTAGACAATTCAAGAAGGCCACGCTGGTCCAGAAACTGCTTCATGTCTAATAATTTACCTGAAGGGTCAAGTACAACGCTACCCCCTAATAAGTAACCTTTCCACCAATTTAGGACGCTCCCGAGTCCTATATCGGGTTTAGGATACTGGTATTCCGTTTTTTTTACCTCATATATGATTTCCCCTTTTTTGTTGATGGCTCCATATTGGAGTTCGGACGGACTGCTAATTGGCGGTTTGATAATAGCTAATCCGTCTCTGAAATTGCCGGGCTGTACGCTGTACTGCAAAGGAATTACTATCTCTCCCTTAGGATTGATATAGCCGTATTTCAATTCACCATAAGTATCACGCTTGCCAACCACCGCCAGTCCATCTGAAAAAGGTGCGATATAATCGTATTGAGGTTGTACCACCCATGCGCCAGAAAAGTTTTTTAAACCCAGCAGGGAATAGGAGGGCTTCCCATTTGCAGGTGGCCACACTTTTTTAAATAGCAATAGTCCATTGGAGAAATACATCTCATCCAGAATCTGGTCGGCTGTTATTTCCAGCTTCTTGGTTTTGCCTGAAGTGTCCAATAGCAGTATGAATCTTCCCTGCTCATGCACTACGCAAAGGAATTCAGGATCGAAACTTATTACTCTTCCGAGGTTAGCACCAATTGCAGTGAGGTTTACAATTTTCTTTCCACTGGCATTCATGATATAATCGGTATGCCCGTTTGAATAATCCCGGAACAGTAAAAAGCCTGAACCCGATGTGTGGCGTTGTGCTATGTGCTGGATGTTGTGTTTGCCATACGGAACTACAAATTTTCCATTTGTATTTATCATCGCATAGAGTTCTCCTTTCCGGAGTATGGCATTGCCGCCATAGAAATGGCCATAGGTGTCAGCCTCCACCGCAACCGCAGTTGGCGAAACCGTGCCCGCAACGCCGCTCTTCACACTACCAGATGCTTTTCCAGCTCCGCTGTTTTGACGTTGACCGGTATTTTTTTCAGGATCTTCTTCCGAAGGTTGTTCATTTTGGTTGCCTGAAGTGTTTCCCGCTTTTGCTCCTGTATTTTCGTTCTCCGGTTTCTTCTTCTTTTTAACCATGGAGAATATCCTGCCCA
>CAMLPA010000090.1 GCA_946481605.1 uncultured Flavihumibacter sp.
GGCTGATACACCGACTGATAGCCTTCACTCTGGGAAAAAGGAAGAGGCGTTGATACAGTCAACGCCTTTCTTATTTTTTTTAAGATGCTTTCTTTAGAAGGAGATACGTTCATGATATTAGGGCTGTACTTCTGTTGATTGTGGCATTTCTGTGGGTGGCACACCGGCACTGATGCCGCCAGTTGGCTCATGAGCGGGATCCGCTACGTCCAACGCCTTGCGTTCTTCATAGGGTCTTTTACCGATCAGTTTTTCCACATCACTCTGGAACAATACTTCTTTTTCCAAAAGCGCTTCCGCCAGCAGTTTCACTTCATGACTTCTTTCAGTAAGCAGTTCCTTGGTGCGGTTGTACGCGCCGAGGATCAGGTTACGCACTTCGTTATCGATCATCTGGGCGGTTTCATCACTGTAGGGCTTGGTAAAATTGTATTCGCCCTGTTGTGATTCATAGAAACTCACATTCCCCACTTTATCATTCATACCGTAAACGGTCACCATGGCGTAAGCCATGCGGGTGATCTGCTGCAGGTCGTTCTGCGCGCCGGTAGATATTTTACCGAAGTTCAGTTCTTCACTTGCACGGCCACCGAGGGTCATACAGATCTGATCGAACAACTGGTCAGTATTATAGAGGTACTGCTCTTTAGGTGTGTACTGCGCATATCCGAGTGCGGCTACACCACGGGGCACGATGGTCACCTTAAGCAGCGGATAAGCATGTTCCAGGTACCAGCCGCAGATGGCGTGGCCGGCTTCGTGGTAAGCGATAATCTTTTTCTCTTCGGGAGAAATGATCTTGTTTTTCTTTTCCAATCCTCCAATCACACGGTCAACAGCATCCTGGAAATCGACCATTTCCACACCGGCCTTTCCTTTCCTGGCGGCGATGAGTGCGGCTTCGTTACAAACGTTCGCGATATCGGCTCCGGCGAAACCGGGTGTTTGTTCGGCGAGTTTATGAATATCCACCTGTTCGGAAACCTTGATGGATTTCAGGTGCACTTTGAAAATAGCTTCACGTCCTTTCACGTCGGGCTTATCGATGGAGATTTGCCTGTCGAAACGACCTGGGCGCAACAACGCACTGTCCAGTACATCCGGGCGGTTGGTAGCAGCGAGAATAATGATTCCACTGTCGCCACCGAAACCATCCATTTCCACGAGCAACTGGTTCAGCGTGCTTTCCCTTTCATCGTTGCTCATCATCACGTTCTTTCCGCGGGCGCGGCCGATGGCATCAATTTCATCAATAAATATCACGCAAGGCGCTTTTTCGCGGGCTTGCTTGAACAGGTCGCGCACACGGCTTGCGCCCACGCCTACAAACATTTCCACAAAATCAGAGCCTGACAGGGAGAAAAACGGCACCTGAGCCTCACCCGCCATGGCTTTGGCGAGCAGCGTTTTACCTGTACCCGGAGGGCCTACCAGCAGGGCGCCTTTGGGAATTTTACCGCCAAGCGCTGTGTATTTTTTAGGATTTTTGAGAAAGTCAACGATCTCCATCACTTCAACCTTTGCTTCATCCAAACCGGCCACATCGCTGAAAGTAATGTTCACTTTGGTTCCTTTTTCAAACAATTGCGCCTTGGACTTACCAATATTGAAGATGCCACCAGGACCGCTTCCGCCACCGGCACCGCCGCCCATTTTCCGCATCAGTAATACCCATAAACCAATGAAAATCAACAAAGGAAGCAGGAATTGAAGGAGGGGTGCGAACCAATCGCTTTCAGGAGCAGCTTCATTGGGCACTTCTTTTATACCGGTTTCATTATAAAAATCGGCCAGCCTTTTTTCGAAGCTTTCAAAATTGGTTACGTTGAACTGGAATTGAGGCCCTTTATTGGTTTGGGCATTCCAGTTTTTAGAGAGTTTGTCCTTATAATAAGGTTTGGAAAGACTATCGGCTTTGATGTACACCCTTACCAGGTCTTTGTTGGTAACGGAAACCATTTTAGCCACATCCCCTTTCGCGAGCATGTTGTTTTTGAATTCCAGTTCGCTGATAGGTTTTATATCGGCTGAAAAAGACCCGAAAAACTGCAAGCCCAGCAGCACTGCCGCGATGATACCGTACACCCAGTAAATATTGAATTTAGGGCCTTTACGGGGAGGTTCTTCACCTCCTTGTCTGGGTTTCAGCCTGGGGAAGTTCCGGTCTTCTTTTTTGTAATCGTCTTGTGACATAAGGTTATTTGTACTTGTTCTTCTCGAGTTTATATAAATGGATCGGGGGCTAATTTGTTCAATATAAAGCAAATCCCGGTGTTTATACGGGTATTTTGCAAGTATTTTAACAGAATGGGATCAGGAATTATGCTCAGCCATCGCCGCGTCGCTCCACATTTCTTCCAGCCGGTAGAACTTCCTGGTTTCAGGCAGCATCACATGCACCACCACATTCACATAGTCAATAATGATCCATTGCTGTGCCTGGTGCCCTTCGTGCTTATAGGGCGTTTCGCCACAGATTTTTTTCACTTCTTCTTCCACAAAGTCGGAAATACCTTTCAATTGAGTAGTATTGGTGGCTTCGCAGATGATGAAGAAATCTGCTACGGCCTCCGGAATTTTGCGCAGATCCAGCGAAATTATATTTTCTCCTTTCTTTTCCTGGATGGTATGAAGGATGGTCTTGATGATCTTCGAGCGACTGGTAAGCTTAGTTACGCTTGTTTTCTCCCTCGCGGCCAATGCTTGTAGTGGTTCCAATAACACTTTGGATTTAGGTGAACAATTTCAATTTTTACAGGTGCTTCAAAATTAGTGATTCAAACCGACACTTCACGGTTACATTTGCGGAAGGAATCATGGTATTTATGCGATCCATTACACACCAGGGCGCCCTAGGCAAACCCCTGACCATTTTGAACACGGTTGACAGTTCCAACAACTATGCCATGCAGGCGGTTCACGCAGGAAAGGCAGGCAATGGCGCGGCGTTTTTTGCGCTGGAACAAACGGCGGGAAGAGGGCAAAGGGGGAAAACCTGGCATACGAATCCGGGCGAAAACATCGTGGTGAGCCTGGTGATAGAACCCGGGTTTTACAATATCAGTAAGGCTTTCGAGCTGAACTGGGCCGTATCACTTGCGGCAAGGCAACTGCTGGACAACCATACGAACGGAGACGTGTCCATTAAGTGGCCCAATGATATTTACTGGCGTGACAGAAAGGCAGCAGGCATACTGGTGGAAAACTGCTTCCGCGGCCAAAACTGGACCGCCGCCGTAGTGGGTATGGGCATGAACATCAACCAGACCCATTTCCCGGAAACCGATAAAAAGCCCGTTTCCCTCAGGCAGATCACCGGAAAAGAGGCTGATCCGCTGGAAATGGTAAGGGTTTTCTTCCATTTACTGGAAACTGAGCTGGAAAGAATGCGTTCCGAAGGTGCCGCATCCCTGCTCGAAGCGTATAATGCCAACCTTTATATGCGGGACCAACAAGTAAAACTGAAGCAGGAAAACCGGGTGTTTGAAACGACTGTAACCGGTGTGAACCCCAGCGGTCAACTCTGTACGCGGGATACCATGGAACATTGTTTCGACTTCGGCACCGTGGAATGGCTGCTTTAGGCCGCTTCATTTTCCGCGGCCCGCGCCTCCACCTCGAAGCGGTTATTGGTGTACCCATGTCTTATCCATTCCCACACATACCGCAGTATAAACCCGGCGCTACCATATTGCCGGAACTGCCTGATATGCTCCATTTCATGCCTTACCCATTTCGGATTGGACCTGAAAGCACTTTCCGTAACCCCATACAAATGAATGGTATTACCCAGCACCATAGCGATGCGGGGTTCCTTACGGAAAGCCGCAGCCATGCGGGCGAAGAAGGAGTTTTCTTTAATGACCGGCTGTTGTGGATGCTTCACGGTTGTAAAAGTAAAGCCACAAGCAGAATTTCTTCATCAATTACAATCAGAAATAAAACACATCTCGTAAAAAATGAGTTGCAAACAACTTATCCATTTTCAGCATGATCGGTGAAAATACCGGTTCCCCACTCTTGCTCAGCCCACTCAACCTTCCTATCTTCGGAACGTAATTATGAACCCCGTTTATGACCCTTGTCCGTTTTTTAAAAGCCTTACTCCTATTGCTGCCTGTTGGGTTTTCGTTATCCCTGCACGCCCAATTGAACGCGGACTTCATCGCCGATGTGAGCGCCGGATGCGCACCTTTGAAAGTAAGCTTCACCAATCGGACCACAGGAGTATCTTCCGGAGCCACTTACAGATGGGACCTTGGAAACGGGAACAATGCTGTAATAGCAAATCCTTCGGCCATTTATACCGATACAAAAACATATAATGTTACGCTTACCGTTTCCGACAACGGGAAAACTTCTTCCAAAACAATTGCAGTAACCGTTCATCCCCCGCCAACCGCCAACTTTACTGTTTCTTCCGTCAAAGCCTGTTTACCTGCGGCCGTAACATTTACCAGCACAGCGCAACCCGGAGGAGGGGGCATCACAGATTATTACTGGGACTTTGGCGATGGCAACACAGAGCAGGGTTCGGGACCCACAATAAGTCATACTTACCAAGAAGAGCAGGAAGCGCCTGTATCACTTACGGTTAAGAACAATTTCGGATGTTCACATACGATAGTTAAGGCGGGGGCTGTTAAAGTATTACCTTCTATTGCAGCAACATTTACTGCCAGTGAAAAAGTGCTTTGTAAAGAGACTGATCCTGTTCATTTCAACAACAACAGCGTTGGACCCGGAACATTAAGCTACGAATGGGACTTTGGCGATGGTGCTGCAAGCACAGAAAAGACCCCATCCCATGCGTTCAACAAAAAAGGCATTTATACCGTAATGCTGACCGTTAAAAGTTCCGAAGGTTGCACCGCACAACAAGTGAGAAGCAATTATCTGAATGTTGCACAGTATGGTAGTGACTTCAATATACCCGCACTTTTATGCACAAATACGGATGTTTCTATAACCCCTTCATTTACCCCCACTCTTTCTTCTGCAACCTGGGAAGTTGACGGAATACTGAAACCCCATACTATAACGCCTTTTAACATGACTTTTGACAAGGACGGGGCGCATGTAATTAAACTAACAGCAAAGTTTGGGAGCTGCATACATTCAACAACAAAGAATGTGGTCGTTGCAAAAACACCCGATCTTAAAGGATTTGAAATTGAACACACCACAAAGTGCGGTCCGCCGGCCACTGTTATTTTTCGAGATACCACCAAAGATGCGGTAGCATGGGAATGGGACCAGGACTACTTCGCAGGCGCGCACGTAGTGAGAGGCACCACCAGGGAATTTGCGCCTGTAATTCCAGGAGCCTCTTCTAACAGGGCATTTCTGAAAGTTTACACAAAAGAGGGTTGCTCCGCATCAGTTATTCAATACATTAATGTACCTAATCAGTATTATCCGTATATAAATTACAAAAACGCTTCAGGCAGAAGAGGCGAACTCAGCGGATGTGATACCCTGAGGGCGACTTATTATTCTCCGGGCGCTGATAAAATGACGGAAATGAAGTGGACATTCAGTGACGGTACAACTTCAACAGAAACAGAACCAGCCCATACTTTCAAAGGCCAGGGAACATACACGGTAAGACTGAATTATACAACTGTGGACGGTTGCCAGGGAATTGCCGGTACAGAACCTATTTATGTGAGTGGGCGAATGAAAACCACCGTAAGCGCTGAAAAGAAGAATATTTGCGGAGATGAAAACGTACGGTTCCTTTTCGCAAGTACTCCGGATTACATCGCCAATAAATTTATTTATATAGATGATGCTTATGCAGGATCCACCTCCTACTCCTTCTACGACCACAGGTTTGGAACAGAAGGAACGCACTCTATAAAGGTGATTACAGAATGGGGGGCATGCCTGGATACCACATCAGTCACAAACATTGTTTCCGTTACACCTCCATTCGCGAAACTCGAACCCCTTACTTACTCCTGTGAAGGTGATCGGGGAACCGTTCTGATTACACAAACTTCAAGAGGAGCAAATCATTGGGAAATTGATTTTGGCGATGGAGCATCTGAAATTTCAAATACTGATAAAAGTCTGTTCACGCACCATTACAAGGTAACCGGAAGTTACAGGATAGTACTTTCTGTTACCAACGGATCGTGCACTTCAAAAGCATACGCAGATGCGTATGTACACAAGAAACAAGCCCCTGAATTGAAAGCTGAACACATCTCTTTATGTGCTGATCAGACTTTAGCTTACAGCCTGTCTAACATTGAACGATCCCCTTCTCCTTTAGTAGGCACAAATTATTTCATTGCGAAATGGGAATATGGTGATGGAAGCACCAATCCAAATATTGATCCTTATGGCTTTATTTACATGAATCCATACAAAAGCAGCCTTCAGGGAATGGATCAGAACCAGGACAAGATCAGGCTTATTTTAAGAGAGGGCACTCATGGTTGCGCAGACACCACCAATTATGTGAATATCTTATTTAAGGGGGCGGCCCCAAAAATTAAAGTGCTCAGCAATAACGTATGTTATTCACAACCCATTATTTTGGAAGACATCTCTGAAGTAAAGGGGGGAGCAGTAATTTACTCCCGCCAATGGGATTTCGGAGATGGCCAGCAATTGAACGCCCAGGGAAGAGAAGTGGTTGAACACAAATATGATAGTCCAGGTGATTATCAGGTTACACTTACAACTACTGATTCTCACGGCTGTACAACATCGTATACAACCACCGTTAGTGTTTATGGTCCGAAAGCACAGTTCAGTTTGTCGGAAGGAAATGAAGTAAATCAGAATACGCTACAGTATTTCTACAATAATACACAACACAACGGGAGCTACGATGTTACCTACAAATGGTACGTAAACGATGAACTTCTTACGGATATGTATTACCCGGAATACAAGTTCGCAGAAGATGGAAATTACACTATAAGGCTTGAAGCTGCAAGCGCCGCAACAGGCTGCAGCTCTTCGTACACTCAACAGTTACTGGTAAAGCCTTTTAATTATGCCTTTACGTTCAATACAACATTGATTGGCGGACGGAACTGCCCGCCAGCACTGGTTCGTTTTCAGAATACATCCATTAATCATACAAGAGTGGAATGGGATTTTGGTGATGGGTTCCGTCTTGGAAATACCAATTATCCTTCCCACATTTATGAAAAGCCGGGAAAGTATTATGTGAAGCTATACGTTTACGGTCCAAACGGATTAACCGGTGAATTCAAAGATTCAATTGTAATCGGTGAACCTGCTGCATTTATTTCTTCCAACAGCATGGAAGGCTGTAAGGACCATGAAGTAACCCTTACAACCAGTTCTGAGAACAGCGCCATGTACCTTTGGGATTTTGGTGATGGACAAACAGGCAGCACCACAAATGTTGAAGGCATACATGAATATTCCGAAGCAGGGCGTTACACGCCGTCAGTAATAGCGATAGACGTTAATGGCTGTATGCGTTCTTCTCTTCTTGATGCCCCCATTATTATAAGACCAAATCCATCGATTGCCATTACGGCATCCCGGAGCCGACTGTGCCTGGGTGAGTCTACAACACTTTCTGCAACTGGAGCAATTACGTATGAATGGGCTGCTTCAGATGCAATCACTTCATTCAATACATCGGCCACCATCGCCACGCCTGGCACTTCGGGCGTTTTCTCCGTTAAAGGCATGGATGATATTGGTTGCTCCGGAACAGGCTCCATCTCCATAGAAGTTGTTCAGCCTCAAAAGGTAACCGTGTCTCCCGATGTTGAAATCTGTTTGGGAGAAGATGCCCAATTATGGGCCTCCGGAACCGACCGGATCACCTGGATAAATAACCTCACCGGATTGGATGATCCAGGAAGTTTTACCCCAACCGTAAGGCCTGAAGTGTCCACCCGCTATGCCGTTCAGGGAACTGACCGTTATAATTGCTTTACAAGCGAGGCATACGTAAATGTTACCGTTAACACCATTCCTTCCGTTTCAGCTGGCAACGACATTGAAGTTTTAGCCGGAACGCCGCACCAGCTCAATGCGGTGGCGGGAAATGGCGCTGTTTCCCTGAACTGGTCGCCTGGAACGTACCTGAGTTGCAATAACTGCCCCAATCCTATTGTTAAGCCTTTGGCAGAAATGCAATATGTACTTACCGCAACTACCGCTGCAGGATGCCTTTCACGGGATACCGTACTCGTGAAACTTCAATGTGAAGCCGACAGAATCCGTATCCCCAATGGCTTTACGCCGAACGGCGATGGACACAATGATCATTTTCTCATCAAAGGCATTGGCATCATTAAACACATGGTGGTGTACAACAGGTGGGGCGATAAAGTATTTGAGCGTTCCAACTTCATCGCGAGCGAACCTGCTAATTCCTGGGACGGTTACATAAAAGGACTCCCCGCTCCTGCCGGTACTTATGTATATTTCATAGAACTGCAATGCCCCGGAGGACAACCATTCACAAAAAAAGGAACGGTTACACTGATGCGATAGCATTCAGGATTTCCTCCGCATGTTGCTTGCTCTTCGGGCGGAGGAATACCTTAATAATAACCCCCTTTTCATCAATCACAAAAGTGGTGCGGTGAAGGCCCATATATTTACGGCCATACAATTGTTTTTCACCCCACACACCATATTTTTCAATGATCGTATGCTCCGTATCGGCGATCAAAGGAAACGGAAGCTGGTGCCGCGATTCGAATTTTTTGTGCTTTTCCGCATCATCCGGACTTACCCCCAACACTTCAAACCCATGCTGTTGCAGCAAAGAGAAATTATCACGCAGGTTACACGCCTGAACCGTACAGGTAGGTGTGAGGTCCTGTGGATAGAAATACAATACCAGTTTCTTTCCTTTGTAATCTTTCAATGAAACTTTGTTCCCGTTCTGATCCACTCCTGTGAACGCCGGAGCTTTGGTTCCTTCAGTTAATGCTGTCATTCTTTTTTCGTTTATCAGGAGGCAAAGTTAAGTTGCGTTCCATTAAAACCGGACCCGTTTTTTTCTGCCGCGTTTACCGTTATTTCACTGTTTTTTTCAACAACATCCATTGTTAGCTTTACAAAAATCAAGGCAATGAAAGATGTTGGATTATGCAGAAAAGAAGCCGCCGTTTTTAAAATTACTTCCCGCTTTTTGTGCTGGAATTCTATGGGGATGGTATATGCCGCCGCAATGGAATATTTCCGCATTACTTCTGTTTATTGGATTATCGCTGCTTTTAGTATTAAGGATAAACAAACTCAGAACATTTGCAGGCAGGTTCATTGGTGCGTGTGGGGTTTATCTTTTGCTGGCAGGATGCGGGAGCTACATTACCGCTGCTCAAAAAACCATTCACCTCCCTGACGTATTCCTGGAAAATAGAGATGGGCAGGAAATTGCCGCAGTTGTTGATGTACTGGAACCACCTTCTGAAACGGAGAAGAGCTTTAAATATGTTTGTCGGCTCCGGGGATATGTAAGCCAAGAGGCCGGCTCCTTTGAAAACAATGGATCGGTTGAAAATAAGGAATGGGACAGCACTGTTCAGGCAAACAGATTTATACCAACACCTGGTCTGAAAATCATTGTTTACATCAGAAAGCAGGGAGCCATTGCACCAGCAGGATACGGTAGCCGGATGATTTTGGTTTGTCGTCCGCAACAAATCCGCTCATCCGGAAATCCCGGTTCATTCGATTATGCCGGATGGTGCGCGAAAAAAGGCATTTACCTTCAGGCATGGGCAGATACAGGGCGCACTGTAATCATACCTGGTTTTTACGGAAACAGGTGTCTGAATATGCTTTATAATATCAGGGAGAAAGTACTTCAGGGTATTGACAACTACATTCCTGACCCATCAACCGGGGGAATAGCCAAAGCATTGCTCGTGGGTTACAGGCATGGTATTGACGATGAACTGAATGAGGCCTACATCAGAACCGGCGTGGTGCATATCGTGGCGATATCCGGCATGCACCTGAGTATGATCTTCGGGTTGATGGCCATGATACCTGTTGGCAGGAGATCACGGTTCACCTGGTGTATCAGGAATATTGGCATCGGCGTATTGATCTGGTTGTTCACCTTTCTTACCGGAGGCGCGGCATCTATTGTGAGAGCAGCAGTCATGCTGAGTTTATTACTGCTGGCGGAGTGCCTTACAAAACGACCGGGGTCGATCAACACTTTGCTGGCCACCGCTTTCCTGATGTTGGCCGCTGACCCCATGACATTGTGGGATATCGGATTCCAGTTGTCGTTCACCGC
>CAMLPA010000091.1 GCA_946481605.1 uncultured Flavihumibacter sp.
GGCTTGTCAGGCGCCACCACCACAATGGTACCAAGTCCGCGGACGGCTTCCACCAGGTTGCGTATGCCCGGCGCCGTAATGCCGTCGTCGTTCGTTACAAGTATGATGGGTTGTTCTTTCGGGGTCTTCTTTTTTTTGGTAGTAGCCATATTTGCCTGATTCGTAGTGCCCGTAAAGGTACGTGCAAAAAATAATTTGATGTAACTAAAATAATTAGTAATTTGCCCTAAAATTATTAGTATGTCGTTAGCCGGACAAAACCTGAAATACCTCCGTAAGTTACGTGGACTCACACAGGAAGAATTCGCTTCGAGGTTGGGGATCAAACGTTCCCTGCTTGGCGCTTATGAAGAAGAAAGGGCAGATCCGCGTTTTGAGGTACTCGAGACCGTGAGTGACCTTTTTAAGGTGAGCCTCGATGAACTGATGCGCAGCGATCTTTCTGAACAGAAAGGGTCGTACCTGGCGAAACGGAGGGCCCAGAAAATGGCCGCTGATAAGAATGAAATTACTTTCGTTCCGGTAAAGGCCGCCGCCGGTTACCTGAACGGATATGCAGATCCCGAGTTTATTGATGAGTTGAATACATTTACGCTGCCGATGCTGGCACCCGGGAATTACAGGGCATTCGAAATCGTAGGGGATTCCATGATGCCCACGCCCAGCGGCTCGGTGATTGTAGGAGAGAAGGTGGATGATATGGAGTCGGTGAAGAACAACCAGGCCTATATCGTGATATCCAGGACGGAAGGTGTGGTGTACAAAAGGGTGATGAAGAACAACCGGGTGAAGAACAAACTTACTTTGGTAAGCGATAATCCAACTTATCAGCCCTATACGGTGAATACAGATGAAGTACTTGAATTGTGGCAGGCCCAGATGATTCTTTCCAAAGCGAATGTTCAAACGCGGTGGGATGTGAACCAACTGGCAGGATTGGTGTCGAATTTACAGGAGCAGGTGAGTTCGTTGAAAAAGAAGCTGAACTAAGGCTCGTTTTTAATCCAGTCCATACACTTCTTTCGCAAGGCGGAACGTATTGCAATGCGCTGCTGTAATGATGCGCACATCGGCTGAATAGCCACCACCCATCGCTACTACACAAGGGAGTTGGTGTCGTTGAAGCACGGAAAATACATGCCGGTCCCGCGCGCTGCATCCTTCCATGGAGATGTTCAGTTTCCCGAACTTATCCGTGGAGAGGATATCTACGCCAGATAGGTAAAAACAAAGATCAGGGTGAAATGCGCTAAGGATTTTTGCGAGGTTTTCTTCCAGTAATGTAAGGTAGGTTTCATCATTGGTGCCATCGTCCAGGGGGATATCAAGTGTGCTCTGTTCTTTCCGGAACGGGTAGTTGTGTGCGCCGTGCATACTGAAAGTGAAGACACGCGGATCTTTAGCGAAAATGGCAGCGGTGCCATTGCCCTGGTGCACATCAAGGTCAATGATCAGGATGCGGGAGGCTTTATTGGTATGCAACATATAGTTGGCGGCCACGCCGAAATCGTTGAGGAGGCAGAACCCTTCTCCACGATCGCGGAAGGCGTGGTGTGTGCCGCCGGCAACGTTCAGGGCCACGCCATTCCGGAATGCGTAGGTGCAGCAATCGATCGTGCCCTGAGTAATGACCAGTTCACGTTGCGTAAGCATAGGAGATTGGGGGAATCCAATGGCGCGTTGCTCTTTCGCTGATAAGGTTTGCGTGTGTAATTTGTGAAGGTAGGCTGCATCGTGCGTAAGCAATACCGTTTCATCAGAACAGGGTTCGGGGGAAAATAGTTGTTGCGGGCTTATGATGCCTTCGTATTGCAATTGCCCTGGAATCAGTTCGTATTTGAGCATGGGAAACCTGTGCCCTTCGGGCAACGGATGTGCATAGATGGGATCCCAGGCAATGTGTAGTTTTTTATGCGACATCTGCTTTATTGAACTTTAAAGAGTTGTTCCCCGGCAATGGCGAAGATGTGATCACCTGCCTGCGGACCCAATGCCACGGCTCCGGTAAATTTACTGTAAGCGGGAAGGATAGCGCCTTCGTTACCAAAATAAAAACAGGGTAACCGCAACTGTTGTTTGCCGCCGCCACTGAGCAGGATGCCCGGATGGATATGTCCGCTGATGGGGTAAAGTCCATTGTCGGGGGATTGAAAATCCTTGCGGTCATGAACAAAGCTGAATGGGCCGATAATGCTGTTGTCACAGCAATCTATGGATTGTTGCTGGTACCATGTGCCGTGTAATATATCGTGGTTGCCTTTTACGAGCCGGACACGAAGCTGGGAAAGGTCCTTTCTCCACCGGGAGAAAAGATCGAGTTCTATGTTGGAATGACTGTGAAACATATCACCCGTTACAAGCAGTTCTTCCGGCTGAAAATGCTGGATCAGCGCAAGGAGTCTTTGCAGGTCTTCCTTAAAAAGTGAAGCGGGCACCGCTATGCCTGCTTTCCTGAAATGGCCGGTCTTCCCGAGGTGTAGATCAGATACGATAAGCGTACGTTGCTCTTCCCAGAAAACCGCCCGCTGCGGCGTGAGCCAGAGGTGTTGTGCTTTGCAAATATGAAGAATCGGCGCCTGCATGGGAGGGCAAAGTTAAGGGCTATTTCTCCAATTGTAATTGCATTTTCCGCACCCGGTCCTCTAGTTTTTCGGAAGTAATGTTTTCGCGCATGCTGTCCACTTTGATAGGGAAACAGAATGGGGTTAAACGCTCCGGAAAATTAATCACGATGCGCGATTGACTGATGCGCTCCAGCATGTTCCGGAGACGGACTTCTTCCATCTGCTGGTCGAATACTTCGCGGTACGCTTGTTTCAGCAGTACGTTATCCGGGTCGTACTCATTGAATACGTTGAACAACAAAGAGGCGGAAGCCTGGAGGTGACGCGCTTTCTTTTTCTCACCGGGCATGCCCTGGAAAATCAGTCCGCCAATCACAGCGATGTCCCGGAATTTTCGTTTAGCCATCTCCGTGGAATTAGCGCTTCGTTGGATATCGTTCAGCAGGTTGTCAGTACTGAACAATTCGTACACATTGCTGTCGTCCACGGGGATGGGCTGGTCGCTGAGGAGTTCGAATCCGTAATCGTTCATCGCGAAGGAAAAACTGATGGGAGTGATCCTGCTGATGCGGTAGGCCAGTATGGCGGCCATGGCTTCATGTACCAGTCTTCCTTCGAAGGGATAAACAAAAAGATGAAAGCCGTCTTTGGTTTCGATGTGTTCAATCAGTAATTCGTTGGAAGAAGGTACCGTAGAAAGTTTTGCCTGGAGTGCCATCAATGGATGCAGTGCCTTTGCTTCTTCCGGTGCGTTAGTTGAAAGCGCTTCATTGAATTGCTTGCGCAATACCGCGCCCAGGTTGGCGGAAAGTGGCATTCGGCCACCCATCCAACTGGGAACAATACTTTTCGATGCGTTGGATTTTCTTACCAGCACATTCATGTCCTTTATCATCACCAGTTCGAGGTTACGCCCTGCAAGGGTGAACACATCGCCCGGTTCCAGGCGTGAGATGAACCATTCTTCGATCACACCAATATAACCGCCGGAAATGAACTTCACTTTCAGCATCGCATCACTCACAATCGTGCCGATGTGCATCCGGTGGCGCATCGCGATCCTGCGGCCGGTAATTTTGTACAGGCCGGTTTCATCGATCTCCACCTTTTTGTATTCGTCATACTGATGCAGGGCATTGCCGCCATTGGTGATGAAATGAAGGATTTCTTCCCATTCATGGTCCTGCAGGGCCGAGAAACACCAGGTGGACCTGATCTCCGGTAATAGTTCTCCGGGACGGAAGCCTTCTGAAATAGCCAGCGTACAAAGGTATTGGACGAGTACATCAAAACACAAAAGCATCGGTTCCCGGCTTTCAATTAGCGAAGCTTTTGTAGCCTCCTTCAATGCCGCGGCTTCCATCAGTTCCAGCGAATGCGTGGGAAGGAACCATATTTTACTGGGTGCATCGGGCCTGTGGCCACTACGACCCGCACGCTGAAGGAAACGCGCCACACCTTTTGGTGAACCGACCTGTATAACGGTTTCGACTGGCCGAAAATCTACGCCCAGGTCAAGGCTGGCGGTGCATACCACGGCTTTCAGGGTGCCCGCATGGAGCGCTTCTTCCACCCAAATCCGTGTCTCCTGCTCGATACTGCCATGGTGCAGGGCAATAGCTCCGGCAAGTTCGGGCGCAACATCCAGCAGCGCCTGGTACCACCGTTCGCTCATGCCCCTGGTATTGATAAAGATTAGGGTAGTGGTACTGGATTCAATAATGGGAATTACTTTTTCCACCAGCTTGATGCCCAGGTGCCCGGCCCAGGGGTATTTTTCAATTTCATCCGGATAGATGCAATGAATCTCCGTTTCTTTTTTAATAGCCGCTTTAATGATTGAGCCATTCCCATTTAAAGGTGCCAGCAATACATCCTTCGCTTCTTCCAGGTTCCCGATGGTGGCGCTGATGCCCCAGATGCGCAGGGTAAAGCCTTTGGATTTTTGCAGATGATACAACCGGGACATGGCCAGTTCCACCTGAACTCCCCGTTTGGAACCCAGCAACTCGTGCCATTCATCCACCGCGATGGTGCCCAGGTGCTGAAAGAATTCCGGGTATTTTTTCTGCGCCAGCAGCAGGTGCAGGCTTTCCGGCGTTATAATGAGTATTTCGGGGGCTTTTCTCTTTTGACGTTGTCTTTCTGCCGTATCGGTATCTCCATTTCGTATGCCTACTTCCCAGGGAATATCCAGCAACAAAAGCGCTTCTTCCATGGCACGCGCAATATCTTTGGCCAATGCCCGCAAAGGTGTGATCCACAACAACTGAAGTCCGTTGTTTTTTTTACTTCGGAAATTGGTAGGATTGTTATTGATAAAGGCCGCTACCGCGCCCAGGAACACTGAGTAGGTTTTTCCAAAACCGGTAGGCGCGTTCACTAAGCCGCTTTCGTTCTGGCAGATGGCTTCCCAGGTCTGCCGCTGAAATGGGAATGGACGCTTCCCAACGGAAAGCATCCATTCTTCGATGATTTGGACTCCTGTATGTTGTTTGCGTTTTGCCAATCTTGACCGCGATCAGTTTGAGCAGGATCGCCCGTTAAAGATCGTAAAAAACATGCCACGTATTACGCATAGGTGGCATGTGGCTCACATATCAGTACGCGAAAATGATTTTGTCGCCTGTTGCTGATCCTGCAAACTAACAGTATGGGACATGCGGGGCAATACCTATATATGGGTACATGTTCAGCCATATATTTCCAGCAGTTTTTTCAGATCGTCCAATGTATTGATTTCTTCCGGCGATTTGTCCTTTCTCCACCGGAGTATGCGGGGGAAACGAAGCGCTACGCCCGATTTGTGTCGGGAGGAACTGGCGATGCCTTCAAAAGCGAGTTCAAAAACAAGTTCCGGTTTCACGGTTCTAACCGGGCCGAATTTTTCCAACGCGTTCTTCTTCACGAAAGCGTCTACCTGCGCAAGTTCTTTATCGGTAAGTCCCGAATAGGCCTTGGTAAAACTTAATAGTTTGTCGCCATCTTTCACAGCGAAAGTATAATCGGTATACAGGTTACTTCTTCTGCCATGTCCTTTCTGCGCGTAAATCAGCACTGCATCAATGGTGAGGGGATCGATTTTCCATTTCCACCAGTCGCCGCGTTTTCTGCCGGTTTGGTAAACGGAATCTTTTCTTTTCAGCATTAATCCTTCCGATTGTTTTTCTCTTGATTTTTCCCGCAGCATCGCCAATTCATCCCAACTGAAAAATTCCAGGTGCGGCGACAATTGCAGAAACGGATGATTGATGGAGCTGATGAGGGAGGTGAGTAACGTTCTTCTTTCCGCCAACGGCATTGCTCTCTTATCTTCACCATCCCATTCCAGCAGGTCGTAAGCGATAAAACCTACGGGCGCTTCGGTCAGGTGTTTTTTACTGAGTTGTTTCCTGCCGATCCTGGTTTGAAGTTTACCGAAAGGCAGTACGCCATTTGCATCCAGCGCTACGATCTCACCGTCCAGCACCGTTCCGTTTGGGAGGTTAAAGGCGAATTCGTTGAATTCCGGAAACTTTTCTGTGAGTAATTCTTCCCCTCTGCTCCACACGAACAATTCGTTGCCCCGCAGGATAATTTGTCCGCGGATGCCATCCCATTTCCATTCCGCTTGCCATTCATCGGGCATCCCCAGTTCTTCCAGGGATTGTTCTAATGGGTAAGCAAGGTAGAACGGGTAAGGTTTCGACTGATCGGTGGCCGCATCGTCCCCATCTAACAATTCATTGAATGAAATCGTGGCGGGATCCCATTTTCCACTTATTTTATGGGCAACGGAAGCTGCGGGCATGCCTGTAACGCCCGCCAGGGCTTGGATGAGCAGTTGCTGGGATACGCCTATACGGAAGCCGCCGGTAATGAGTTTGTTGAATACGAAACATTCTTCTTTGGAAAGTGTTTCCCAGGCTGATAATATGTAAATCTTTTTTTGATCTTCTGTAGCTTGTCCAATGGTGGCGAGCGCATTGATGTAGTCGCTTAAAGAAAGGGAAGTGGTACTATTCGTTTTGTTTTCCGGCAACAACAATGCGATTGTTTCCGCCAGATCGCCTACCGTATGGTAACATTCTTCGAACAACCATGGCGGCAGGCCGGTTATTTCCATGCACCAGGTTTTCAGTAAGGTTGAATTGATGCTTCTTTTCGGTCTTCTTCCGGTGAACAGCGCGATCATCCATGCTTTATCCTGGTCGGGCGCTTTTCGGAAATAGTTTTCCATCGCCCGGAGTTTATCGCCCGTTTTGGTGCTGGTGCCCAGTGTTTGTATGAGTTGAGAGAATCGTTGCATGGGTTAAGTTTGGCTGATGAGTTGTTCTTCCTCCTCTTCTCCGAAACGTGTTTGTACTTCCATCGATCGTATGCCCTGCTCGTTGAGGTACCTGCTGAACACAGATTGGAAACCGTGGGTAACGTAAACGGTGGAGGCATTTGTGGCTTTTACTGCGGTGAGTAACCCTTGCCAGTCGGCGTGGTCGCTTAACACAAATCCTGCGTCTGCATTTCTTCTCCTGCGGTTCCCGCGTACCTGCATCCATCCGCTGCAAATGCCGGTGGCATGGGGGCCGAAACGACGCATCCACGGGCTGTCATCCGCGCCTGGCGGTGCAATTACAATGGCTTTTTTCAACCGGGCAGGATCTGTATCCGGCGTAACACGGATCACTTCCGGTAGTTTGTGGCCCGCCGCAATCAACGCCTGGTGCACGTTCCACACTGCGCCATGTACATACACTTCTCCGGTAATGCTGTGCAAACAGGGCAGGATGCGTTGTGCCTTTCCCAGACTGTAGGCCAGTAGAATGGAACTCATGTTCTTCTCCAGGTTTTGCCGTACCCAACTTTGCATCCGTTCAAAAATCTGTGCCTCGGGTTCCCATTGGTAGATAGGGAGTCCGAAAGTGGATTCTGTAATAAAATTGTGGCACTGCACGGGCTCGAAAGTGCCGCTCATACCATCATTCTCCAGTTTATAATCGCCGCTCACCACCCACACTTCACCTTTGTATTCCACCCTGATCTGGGAAGAACCAATGATATGCCCTGCCGGATGTAGAGAAACTTTTACACCATTCATCAGCGTACTTTCGTTCCACTCCACGGTGCTGTAATTGCCGGGGCCAAGCCTTAATTGAAGGATGGGCAAACTGGCGCTGTGGCACAAATAATACTGTGATCCCCAGCGAGCGTGGTCGCTGTGCGCATGCGTGATCACCGCATACCGCACGGGTTGCCAGGGATCAATATAGAAATCACCCTGCGCGCAGTAAATACCTTTTTCCGTGAATTGAAGCAATGGCATGTTGATAGCGTTGTTTTCTATCAACAAGTGGAAGGGGAGAAGGTTGGCTTACCTGGCCGCGGTTACCACGCCATTCATTTTAGATACGAGGTACACTTTTTTGTTCTCGAAATAATCCAGTGTATCGGTCTGTTTGTTGAGGACAGGCTGAACATCGTAATCTGTGAATACGTCAAATTTATCGACCGCGAGGTTGGAACTCACATCGCGCCCGTATTCCAGGAGCAGCCTTCCATATTTCCAGGCGGCGCCGTATCCCCAGAAAACCATGTCGCTGGGGCGGGAATAGAACTTGTTCTTATACAATTCAGTGATGGCCACGCTGATTTTGTCGGTGCGTGGATTGTATAGCGGTGCCGTATAAACGATTTCGAGGTCTCTGTATTCCGGTTTGTTCAGTTCACGGTAGCCGTCCCATGTGGGCATGCCAATGAGTTTGGACCGGTATTCCTTTGTAAGCGGGGCAATGGTGGCTGCCAGTTGTTTCGAGAACAACTCGTCCATAGTGCCTGCGATACATACATTCGTTGTGTTACTATCCAGGAAGGGAAGAATATCTTCTGTTGTAAAATCCGCGTCAAGTTCCACGAACTTTGTTTTAACCGGCGTGCCGGTAGCGGTATTCCCGGTTTCCGTATAAAGGTCCTTCAGCCAGGCATCCTGGGCAGATTTCCTTCTGAAATAAACCACGTTGTGCAACGCATGTGTTTTTTGAAGGAACTGGTAGATGGTGCGGAAATGCGCGGGCAAAGTGGAATTCAGCACAACGAAATAAGGATTGTTCACCACGCCCGCATCATTGGGGAAGCTGGAGGAAATGAACGGAATCTTTCTTTC
Organism: uncultured Flavihumibacter sp.; assembly: GCA_946481605.1. Next base: position 8,701 of record CAMLPA010000091.1, read on the forward strand.
GAGTGCAACGTTGGCGAGTATGCGTACTTCATCAGCCGATGCCGCACCGATGATCATTTCCACTTCAGGCATTTCGCGCACCTGTGTGGTAAATGGCTTCGATTTTGATTTGGTATCGTACACAAATACTTCCAGCGGAACACCTTCAAGGTTCATGGAATCAAGCGCCAATTGTACGCCCTGGTAGAATTCCAGTCCGGGAATGATGTAACGTGGGAGGGTGTTCCCGTGTTTATACTGAAAACCATTGTAAGCCGAATCGAGGTACAAAGGAGCGAATACCGCCAGTTTATGCCTGAAAGGGGTTTGTGCCAAAAGTTGAACGCTGCAGAGCAGTGCCAGTATAAAAAACGGGAAGCGTTTGTTCATCCGTCCGGGTTTATATGAAAAATCGGTTACTCCCACTCAATGGTTGCAGGAGGCTTACTGCTGATATCGTACACCACCCGGTTGATGCCCCTTACGTTGTTGATGATATCGTTAGACATCTGCGCGAGGAACTGGTAGGGGAGATGCGCCCAATCGGCGGTCATGCCATCTACTGAAGTCACGGCGCGCAGTGCGATCGTGTATTCGTAAGTTCTTTCATCGCCCATTACGCCCACACTTTTCACAGGGAGGAGGATGGCTCCGGCCTGCCATACTTTATCGTACAACTGGTGCTCTTTCAACCCTTTGGTATAGATATGATCAGCTTCCTGCAATAACTGTACCTTTTCTTCGGTCACTTCTCCCAATATGCGGATCGCGAGCCCTGGTCCCGGGAACGGGTGGCGGTACAAAAGATCGTAGGGGATGCCGAGTTCAAGTCCCACCCTGCGTACTTCGTCTTTAAACAGGAAACGCAGTGGCTCCACGAGTCCCATTTTCATTGTATCAGGGAGACCGCCCACATTGTGGTGTGATTTGATGGTAACCGATGGGCCGTGTACGGAAACACTTTCAATTACGTCGGGATAAATGGTGCCCTGTCCGAGCATTTCAACGCCATCCACGTGCTGGGACTCATCCTGGAACACTTCTATAAAAAGTCTGCCGATGGTTTTTCTTTTTTCTTCGGGATCGCTTTTACCGGCGAGTTCGCCATAGAATTTCTCCCGCGCGTCAACGCCTTTTACGTTGAGGCCGAGTTGCGCGTAAATATCCAGTACCTGCTGGAACTCGTTTTTGCGCAATACACCGTTGTCTACGAAAATGCCGTAAAGCCGGTCGCCGATAGCGCGGTGTATGAGTGTGGCTGCCACGGTACTGTCAACACCGCCGCTCAACGCCATGATTACTTTTTTGTCGCCGATCTGTTTTTTCAGCGCTTCCACGGTATCGGAGATAAAGTGGGCCGGTGTCCAGTCCTGGGTACATCCGCATGTTTTCACGAGGAAATTGCTAATGATCTTTTTTCCCTCGGTGGAATGGTACACTTCCGGATGGAACTGAAGGCCGTATAATGGATTCGTATCGCTGCCGTTCTTTCTGAAGGCGGCCACGGGGATACTATCTGTGGTAGCGAGTATTTCAAAACCTTG
>CAMLPA010000092.1 GCA_946481605.1 uncultured Flavihumibacter sp.
AAACACGGAACGTATCGCATTACAGTTCAGGCTTCATTGAAAATGTATTCAAACAGCACCACGTGGCGGCGGTGTTTTCCATCTTCATAGCATTCATCTTTCTCCTGATTATCGGCTTCCTGCTTGACCAGCCCGTATTTCAGTTGCCCGCAGGCGCCAGTATAGCGCTGTTTTTTTCGATTTTGATTGCTGTGAGCGGTGCTTTTTCCCTGTTCCTGCAAAGCTGGAGCATTCCTGTTGTGGTGTTGATCTATTTACTGCTGAACACACTTTATACAAACAATATCATTGACACCCGGAACAAGGCTTACGGAATAGTATACACGAAAACTGAACGTGCGCCATATAACCGTGAGGCGCTGATGGCTTTGTGCACACCGCAGCAAATGGAGGCCGATAAGCAGAACATGATCCGGATTCTCAACGCCTGGAAAGCAAACCAACAAACGGAGAAACCTGTAATGTACCTCATCAACGTAAGTGGCGGCGGGAACCGGAGCGCCACGTTTACCATGAATGTATTGCAAAGACTGGACAGCATCACCAACGGACAACTGATGCACCAGACTTTTCTTATCTCCGGCGCCTCGGGCGGTATGCTGGGGGCTACGTATTTCAGAGAGCTTTACCGGAGGAGCCAGACTGACTCTTCCATCAACCTGCATGATCACCGTTATGTAGATGATATTTCAAAGGATTTGCTGAATTCAATTTTCTCTTCTTTTGTGGCGCGCGACCTTGTATCGCCCACGCAAAGGTTTAAAGTGAATGGTCAGGCTTATGTGAAGGACCGTGCCTATGCCCTCGAACAACGTTTGGGTGAGAACACCCGTGGTTACCTCAATAAAACCCTCGGCGATTACCGGATCGAAGAAAGCGAGGCCCGGATACCATTGATGATGTTCAACTCTGTGATCACCCGCGACGGTAAAAAAATGGTGGCCAGTACACAACCCGTGAGTTTTATGATGGTGCCCGACATGGACACCGCACTCATCCGCCAGTCTGATCCTGATGCGGTAGATTTCGGTGCCTTATTGAAGCACCACGATCCGCAGGGTTTACGCATACTCACAGCCATGCGCATGAACGCGACCTTCCCCTATGTACTACCTAACGTATGGTTGCCCACCACGCCGGTGATAGATGTGATGGACGCTGGATTACGGGACAATTTCGGCCAGGAAACAACACTGCGTTTTATCCGCCATTTTCGCGACTGGATCAATGAAAATACGGCAGGAGTGGTCATGATCTCTATCCGCGACCGGCAAACTGGTGGGTGGGAACATCCTTATGTGGCCACGGATATCAGCGAGTTACTTACGAAGCCGGTATTGCTGATCCAGCACAACTGGCACAAACTCCAGGATTATTACCAGAATGATCAGCTCAGTTATGCGCAAACTATTGTTCCGGGAAAACTTCAGAAAATATCTTTCCAGTATGTGCCGCGTCAGCAGGACAACGGGGCAGCACTCAATTTCCACCTAACCCGGCGTGAAAAACAGGATATCGCCGACGCGTTGGATAATCCGTTCAATTCGAAATCTTTCTCCTCCGTACAGGAATTGATGCAGGCAAAGCAGTAGCCTGAATCAGGAGAGTGGCAGCAAATACCTATATATGGGTATTTACCGGCTATTCCACCAGCGCTACTTTTGTGGCTGCATCTTTTTCTATACCCTATTCTGAGCGCCTATGCCTGTTCATTTTTTACGTCGTAAGAAACTACCATTTATTGGCATGTGCTGTATGCTGCTGGCGGAACTGTTCTCCTCGGGCGCGGCATTCTCCCAGAAAAAATCACTTGATACCGATCATATTTCCATTGATATGGAATACGAAGATGTTGGCTGGACCGCGTACATCTTTACCCGGAACGAACATACCAGTAATGTGTATGATATTTCGTACACCGTGGAATTCACCCTGAAATGTGGCGGAACTAAAACCTATTCAGATAAGTTCTCGCTCAAACCGGGTGGTGTGAGTCCGTACGGTGGTGTGGGTGTGCGAACCATCGGTATACCCGAAGTGAAAGATTGTAAAAATGGCGTTCAGTCGGCACGTCTTACCAGCTTCTCCGCCGTTGAACAAAAAAAGGAATCCGCTCCTTCAACAGGCAGTACAGCCAAACCGGGTTCAGGTACGGATTCCTGGGGAAGTACCACTAATAACAAAAGTAATTCCGGAAGCTCGTCTATCAACAACTCCACAATACCAGCGAATAGCACAGGCACAGTTTCAAACCCGCAACTAAAAGCCCAGACAGAACAGATGAACAGGGTGAACAGCATGAAGGACCAGCAGGAAATGCTGCGAAAACAGCAGGAGCAGGAAAATTATAACAGGGTAATGGCCTATGAGCAAAAGCGGCAGGAAAGTATACAAAAGACCAACCAGATAGTGGATGGTATTTCAAACGGGCTCATCGCGATTAACAACCAGCTTGCGGCTGAAAGGCAAAGGAAAAGAGACGAGGAAGACAGAAGGCGGGAAGAAGAAGACCAGCGCGCAAGAGAGAAAGCTGCAAAGGAAGAGGCTTTCGCTCAGAAAATTGCCATGCGCAAAAAGATTATCGCCGAATTCAAACCAAAAGAAATTCCACTGAGTTCGTCTCCGGAAAAAGCAACCAGCATATACTATTTCATTTATGCCTATGACTCCAGTTCTTTAACAAGAGAAAACACCGTGCTATACCTTTCCAATGTATTTGAAATCGGGAAATACCCGGATGGCACATGGCCGTACCGAAGCACAATTGAAACGGAACTTAAAGGCATTTCTCCTTACCGGGAAGTTATGCATGGGTATTACTACAACGTTGCTGATGCGGAGAAGATGCGGCAGTCGTTCAGGGAATTGTTTTCATTGAACGAAGGGGTTGTTATAAAAGAGATTCATTACAAAGGAAAACCTTCCAAAACCGGTGCTGCCACAAACTTCTGGAACAGCGGATCGAACAAGCAGGCACCAGGCTTCAGTAATCCAAAACCAACAACAGGAACCGCACATGCCAAAGAGAAACAATCCTCAGATTTTTGGGAGGAGACGAAGAAGACACCAGTAAAAATTGATTCTACCTCTAAAAAGAAAGGCTTGTGGGATTAATAAATTTTCAACCGTACAACTGATGAAAAAGAGTTCACTATTATTGCTGTTATTGCTGCTTTGTTGTTTCGGCAAAACCTTTGCGCAAACGGCGTTGGCTAAATTGAAATTTGAAGACGCCGAAGTGGCGTATAACAACGGCAACTTAACGGAAGCGTTGAGTAAACTGACAGATGCTGAAAAACTGTTTGGTAAAACCAATCCTCCGATATTGCACCTGAAAATTGTATGTCAGTTCAAACAACTGGAAAAGGTGAATGATTTTTTTGAAGATGAAAAACACTTGCTACTGGCTTCGGAACTGAAAAAGAATACCACCAGGTTCCTACAACAATACAGTGAAACCGAAGGCATTGAGGACAAATACCGGGAGGTATATAAAATCAGCGAAAGCCTTGTTGCATATCCTGCTGAAAAAACGGCCTGGCTGAAAGAAAAGGAGCGCCGCGAAGAAGCATTACGGGCAAGGAAGGAAGCCATAGCCAATTACCACAACAGTATCCGGGAGAAACTGGATTACATACCTGAAGCGCAACGTGACGAAGCGCTGAAAGCTGTTTTGGATATTGAGCGCAATATGGTAGAAGTTGAGGGTGGCACATTCACCATGACAAAAGGCTTCTCCGATGCCACCACTCAAACGGTAAAGCGCTTTCGGATCAATAAGTTTGAGGTAAACGAATACCAGTGGGGTATTGTGATGAGGGATAGTATATATTATACAAACGCCCCCAAGTACAGGAACAGGGCGTATGCGATTTCGTCCCGCACACCTTATGAAGATGCCGTTCGTTTTGTAAAGGCGCTGAACACGCTTACGGGAAAGAGCTACCGGTTTCCCACTGCTGCGGAATGGGAGTTTGCAGCCTCTGGCGGTGTGAAGAGCCAGGGGTATACTTATGCGGGTAGCAACGACTTTACCGAAGTGGGCTGGTATTATGGCAATTCAGGTGGAAGCATTTCAGATGCAGACAGGTATATAAGAAAAACCTACAATGTTACACAGGTAATCAGTAATGGTGAAGTAAAGCATTGCGGACAAAAGAAACCGAACGAACTGGGTTTATACGATATGAGCGGTAACGTAAGTGAAATCTGCCACAACGGTGGAGGGGTGGTTTATAAAGGAGGAAGTGTAAGTACAAGCATTGTGGAATATCAGAAGTACACTACAGTTTACAACAACAGATTTGTATCCAGCCTGGGCTTCCGGTTGGCTGCCGATTAGTACATACTTAGCTAGCTGTTCCTGCCGGAACCAGCAAACGGAACGCCTGTTCCAGTATTTCAATATTGAAACCCGCGGCTGTTTCGGCGGGATCACCATCTATATGCAGCATGGCTGCGCCTGTATTTTGAATGGAAAGCCGCTTCGCCTGGAAATACAGAATATGATCGGCGTCTTCCAGTTGTTCCACGCGTTTCATTTCGTTCTGGCCGGTTACCTGGCTGAAAACGGTGAAGGGGAGCAGGAGTTTGTTCATCTTTTTTACCACTACAATATCCAGTAATCCGTCGTGTAAACTGGCTTTGGGGGCGATGGTGAACTGGTTGCCGAACTGGTTGCTGTTGGCGATGGAAATGAAGAATGCTTCGGTTTCGATGGTTTGCCCGTCGGCGATAATATGGAAGGGATATGCTTTTGCCGCCATGAAATGTTTTACGGTTTCCATGGTGTAAGTGATGAGTCCGCGTGTTTTCTGCTGTGCGAAAGCGTGGGCCACTTCAGCATCGAAGCCGATGCCGCTGAGCATGCAGGCGAATTTTCCGTTGATGGTGAACGCGTCGGTAGGCACGGCGTTTCCCGAAAGAATAATCTGCAACGCCTTTTGAATATCGGTGGGAATACCTGCGGAAAAAGCCAGTCCATTCCCCGAACCAAAGGGGATGATCCCAAAATTTACCGGGCAATTACGGAGTGCACCCACCACCTGATTGATGGTGCCATCGCCTCCGGCAATAACGATATCAGTGATTTTTTCTGCGTGGATGATTTCTTCGAGGTAAGCGTATTCTCCTTCGCGGTTGGTGTGCTCAATGCGGAAGGAAAGGTTGTTTTTGGAGCAGAAACCGGTGATTTCCTCGGGGAGGGAGGTTTTGTTTTTCGTACCCGCGATAGGGTTGATGAGGAAAAGGAGGTGGCGCATGGTGGTGCAAGTTAGGAGGTTTCTCGGAATTGCTTTTGCTTCGTTTCACGCGATTGCTTCATTGTACCCGCAACGCCAAGGAGCAAGGGCGCACTGCTTCGTTTCACGCAAAGACCGCGAAGGAGCAAAGACGCAAGGCGTTGGAAATCCGAGTGGTTCCGGCAATGGTGAATTTCTACGGCGTGTTTGGGTGAAATCTCTTCTTTTGATAAGTGAAAAAACATTTTTAGGAATTTTCCGGGTAAAAAATGAACGTATCGCTCGTTCGGAGTGCGCTTGAGGATGGTTGGCATGTTGCGGAGACGGAGGAACCCGGTGCCACCGACGTTGTTTTCCCTGGCTGCTGGTGTGGGTTTACCCCGGGGTTTATCGGTGAAAATACTTGAAATGAACCCTTAGTAGATAGGAAAGAGCCGAGACGCAAGGAGCTGTTGTAGGAGGAAGATGTTAAAAAATAATGCTGTTACAAAAAAAGCAAGGCTTTGCGTCTTTGCTCCTTAGCGTTGCGAGGTACGAAGCAATCGCGTGAAATTCCCGTGAGGGATAGCAGCGGAAAGCCCGCACCGCGAGCCGCAGGCGAAGCGGGAGGACTTGCAGCGGATAGCCCGGCCCAAAGGGACACGGCCAAAACCACCAATACCTTAAAAACGAACGCATTACGCCGCCGCCACCATACATAACAATGGCATAACCAATTAAAATAGCCGGTTCCCGCTATTTACCGTACCTTTGCACCCTTAAATTTTTAGCTTTAGTCACTTTATGGACATCAGAAACATCGCCATCATTGCACACGTTGACCACGGTAAAACTACACTGGTTGACCGCATTTTACACGCCACCAAGGTTTTCCGTGATAACCAGGACACCGGAGAGTTGATCATGGATAACAACGACCTGGAGCGTGAAAGAGGGATCACCATCTTCAGTAAGAACGCCGCCGTTAAATACAAAGACGTGAAAATCAACGTTATTGATACCCCGGGCCACGCCGACTTTGGCGGTGAGGTGGAAAGGGTACTCAAAATGGCCGATGGTGTGATCCTGCTGGTGGACGCGTTCGAGGGCCCCATGCCCCAAACCCGTTTCGTACTGCAGAAAGCGCTTCAACTGAACCTGAAACCGCTCGTGGTAATCAACAAGGTAGATAAGCCCAACTGCCGTCCCGATGAAGTGCACGACGCTGTTTTTGAACTGTTCTTCAACCTCGACGCTACCGAAGAACAACTGAACTTCCCCACTTTCTACGGAAGTGGCAAGAACAACTGGTTCAACGATTCCCTTACTGAAATTGAAGGTATCGATCCCCTGCTGGACGGTATCCTGAAATATGTACCCGCTCCCAAAGTGAATGAAGGTCCGCTCCAGTTGCAGATCACTTCACTGGATTACTCTTCCTTCCTGGGCCGTATTGCCATCGGGAAAGTAACCCGCGGCAGTGTGAAAGAAGGTCAGCCCATCGCATTGATGCAGGCCGACGGTACCATCAAAAAACAACGCGTAAAAGAACTGTACGTGTTTGAAGGCATGGGCAAGAAAAGGGCTACCGAAGTAATTGCGGGTGACCTTTGCGCCGTGGTTGGACTGGAAGATTTCAACATTGGTGACACCATCGCCGATGCTGAAACGCCTGAAGCGCTGCCAGTAATCAGCGTGGATGAGCCTACCATGAACATGACTTTCTCCATCAACAACTCGCCATTCTTCGGACGCGATGGTAAATTCGTTACCAGCCGCCACCTCCGCGACAGGCTGATAAAAGAAACAGAAAAGAACCTCGCCCTCCGCGTGGTGGACACCGACAGCGGCGATACCTTCCTGGTATATGGCCGTGGTATCCTGCACCTGGGCGTTCTGATAGAAACCATGCGCCGCGAAGGCTACGAACTTACCGTGGGTCAGCCCCAGGTAATCGTGAAGCATATCGACGGGAAAAAAATGGAACCTTACGAAAACCTGGTGGTGGACGTGCCACAGGAGTTCGCCTCTAAAGTAATCGACCTGGTTACCCGCCGTAAAGGGGAGATGCTGGTAATGGAAACTAAAGGTGAAATGCAACACCTTGAATTCGAAATCCCCTCCCGCGGACTGATAGGGCTGCGTACCCAAATGCTGACCGCCACTACCGGCGAAGCTGTAATGGCGCACCGTTTCACCGAATACAAGCCCTGGAAAGGGGTGATCCCAGGACGGAGCAACGGCGTGCTGCTGGCCAAACAAACCGGCACCACCACAGGCTACTCCATTGATAAACTGAACGACCGCGGTACTTTCTTCGTGGACCCGGGAGAAGAAGTATATGCCGGACAAATCATCGCCGAACACATTAAACCAGGCGACCTGGTGGTGAACGCGATCGAAGGAAAAAAACTGACCAACATGCGCGCGAGCGGAAGCGATGCGGCTACCAATATTGCCCCCAAAACCCTGATGACGCTGGAAGAGTGTATGGAATACATTCAACAGGATGAGTGCATCGAGGTTACGCCCAACTTCATCCGGATGCGTAAGATCCACCTGGATGAGAACGAGCGTCTGAGGCAGCAGAAATCAATGAAAGCGGAAGCTTAACTTCCTTTCACGATATTTCTCTCGTAAATGTTCAACGGCCGCCTCTTTTGGGGCGGCCTTTTACTTTTCAGGGTTTTAATGGTACTGAACATGCCTGGCGCGCTTCGCGCCGCCGATTACCGTATTTTTGCAGAAATTCATTTGTAATGAAAAGAGGTGTATTGGTGCTGGGCATTTGCCTGCTTACGGCAGGTTTCCGGGGGAACAGGGCTTCCGCCCAATGTTCCATCTGTACCAAAACAGCGCAGCAAATGGGAGAGAAGCCCGCGAAAGGCATGAACTCCGGCATCATCTACCTGATGCTGACACCGCTGGCCATTATGGGCTACATTGGTTACCGCTGGTACCAGAGCAACCGCTAAAGCCTTATACTTTTTCTTCTACCAGTCTGTACAGGTTAAAATTTCCTTTTTCTAATAGTTGTGTGATCTCTTCGCGTAATGCGGAACGGCTCATGTTTTTCATTCTCTTCTGCTGAATGAGTTGCCAGGCTTTTTCGGTGAGTAATCCCGCGCGGTCCTCCAGGGAAAAGGATTTGGCGAAATACGCCTGTATTGCGAGAGACAATTCCTGAATTCCTTCCTGTGTGCTGGCGACGGTTTTTAAGATTGGCTTGTGTTCCGCCGTATGTTTTAGAGATGGGTACAGGTGTTGCTGCAGGTTTTTAACGAAGCGGTTGGCTTCGGGGCGATCGGCTTTGTTGACCACGAAGATATCGGCGATTTCCATGAGGCCGGCTTTCATGGTCTGGATATCGTCGCCGGCTTCGGGCACGAGCACTACGAGGGTGAGGTCTGCGAGTCCTGCGATTTCCACTTCGCTTTGTCCTACACCTACTGTTTCCACCAGAATATAATCGTATGCTGCGAACTTGAGCAGTTCGGTTATTTCCAGCACTTTGGGGTGAAGTCCGCCGAGCCAGCCGCGGGTAGCGAGGGACCTGATGTACACTTTTGGTTCATCGTACCATCTGCCCATTCTTATGCGGTCGCCCAATACTGCGCCTTTGCTGAAGGGGGAGGAGGGGTCGATGCAAAGGATGGCGATCTTTTTATCCAGTTGGAGGAGCGATTCGGTGAGCGCATCGGTTAAAGTACTTTTTCCTGCACCCGGAGGGCCGGTAATGCCGATGATGCGGGTGGAATTGTTCTGGGGAAGTGCGGCGAGCAGGGCATCATAACCGGGCGCTTCATTTTCGATGAAGGAGATGGCCCGGGAGAGTGTGCGGATATTGCCCTGCTGAATATCTTGTATGGTAATTGTTGCTTCCTTCATGGCGTATCCTGCTCCGATTTATATTTCTGCGAGCATTGCTTTGTACAAAGAAATGTATTCTTCCGCTGCTTTTTCCCAATTAAATTGAGCCGCGTAGTTTTTTCGTGCCTGCACGGCTGCATCAGACTGGTTGGAGTCTGGCGCATTTCTTATTGTATGTGCCATGTATTCGGGATCGAAATTTTCCCAGAAAATTGCCTGGTCGCCTCCTATTTCCAGTAAACTGGTGAGGGGAGAAGAAAAAACTGGCTTCCCTGCATAAAAAGCTTCAATAACCGGGAGCCCGAACCCTTCGAACAGGGACGGGAAAAGAAAAGCGGAGCAGTGCGCGTACAACCAGTTTTTCTCTTCAGCAGAAGGCTGGTGCAGGCGTATGATGTTTTGCAAGTCTAGCGCTACTATTCTTTTTTCCATCTGTTGCGCATAAGGTGTTTGCCAGTTTCCTGCGATAACCAATGTTTTTTCGGGAAGGAAGCGCATCATTTCCACCAATGTGTGTGTATTTTTCTTAGCGGTAAGGCTGGAAATGTGAAACAGGAAATCTTCCGGCGGTAATTGTTTTGGGGCGTGCGATGGCTGGTTGAGTGGATTGGCGACGCCGTTCCTGATCACATGAATTGCTTTTCCGTTAAGGTTAAGGTGTTGCCTAACTTCTTCAGCAGAAAAATTAGAAATCGTGGAAATAACGGATGCGCGATTGGTTTTTTGCTGGATTATGCGCTTGTATTTTTCGGCTTTCCAACCTGTTTTTTCATAGAGTAAGTTCAGGTCGTGAATGGTGAGCAGCACTTTTTTGGTGGAATGCGCGGGATCATAACCGGTGGTTTGGTGCAGGGAGTGCCATATATCGAAAGCCGGCATGGTGCCCGGGAAATACCTGGAACGGAAACCTGTTTTAAAATAGGTGAACGCGTTTCCCCAATGCCCAACGAAGGATGGGGGTACCAATACGCAGAGTGCAATTCCTTCTTTTTTTAATGCGGGAGCTTTTTCAGCGAGTGCGGTGGCGTAACGGAAAGAAACTTCTCCGAGTCCTACATA